>DATAAG010000364.1:0-9754 GCA_036260235.1 Longimicrobium sp. | reverse complement strand
TGAAAGTCCGCCCCAGGAGGAGCGGTTCGCCGGGGCCAGATGCATGCCACGCCAAACCGGGAGGTACGCACCAAATACGGAGAGCCGCGGGAGGAGGCCGGCCCCCCTCCGCGGCTCTCCGTCTTCCTCCGCGGCTCCGCGCGAAAAAACCGGTAAGGACTCAGCCCTGGCGCCGCCGCGCGATCCAGCGGTCGATCTTGGCTTCCAGCACGTCCAGCGGCAGGGACCCGCTCTCCAGCACGGCACGGTGGTACGCCTTGATGTCGAAGCGCGGGCCCAGCGCCGCTTCGGCCCGGCGGCGCAGCTCGGTGATCTTCATCTGCCCCATCTTGTACGCCAGCGCCTGCCCCGGGATTGCCGCGAAGCGCTCCACCTCGGCCTGGATGCTCGTCTCGCTGTTGGGCGAGTTGCGGCGCGCGTACTCCATCGCCTGCTCCAGCGTCCACCCCTTGGCGTGGATCCCCGTGTCCAGCACCAGCCGGATGGCCCGCCACAGCTCCGACGAGAGATAGCCGTAGTACTGGTACGGGTCCGTGTACAGCCCCAGCTCGCGCCCCAGCGTCTCCGCGTACAGCCCCCACCCCTCCGAGAACGCCGTGAACCCGCCGAAGCGCCGCATCCGCGGCAGGTGCTCCAGCTCGCGCGCCACGGAGATCTGGAAGTGGTGCCCCGGCGAGCCCTCGTGGATGAGCAGCGACTCCATCCCGTACCGCGGGCGGCTGGGGGGATCGTACGTGTTCAGGTGGAACACGCCGGGGCGCGAGCCGTCCAGGCTGGCCGCCGTGTACGACCCGCCGCTGAAGCTGCGCTCGCGGAACGGCTCCACCGGGCGGATCTCGTAGTTGGCCCTGGGCTTGATGTCGAACAGCCGGTCGGTGGAGGCGTCGATGCGCGCCTGCGCGGCGCGGTAGTCGGCCAGCATCTCCTCACGCGTGGTGTAGCGGAACTGCGGGTCCGTCTGCACGTGGCGCATGAACGACTGCAGGTCGCCCGTCCACCCCACCTGCCGCATCACCCCCTCCATCTCGCGGTGAATGCGCGCCACCTCGGAGAGGCCGATCTCGTGCACCTGCTCCGGGGTGAGGTCGGTGGTGGTGTTGGTGCGCACCAGGTACTCGTACCACGCCCGCCCGTCCGGCAGCGCCAGCAGGCCCACGGTCGTCCGCGTGCGCGGCAGGTACTCGTCGCGCACGAAGTCGTGCAGGCGGCGGAAGGTGGGGACCACGCGCTCGCGGATGGCCGCCGTGTACCTCGCCGTCAGCCGCTCGCGGTCCGCCTGCGAGAAGCTCTGCGGCATGTTCGTGATGGGGCCCCAGAACAGGCTCTGCGTAGGGTCGTCCACCACGTGCGCGGAAAGCTGCGGGAGCACGCGCTCCATCAGCACGCGCGGCTGCACGATGCCGCGCTCCATCCCCTCGCGCATGTTGGCGATGGCCGCGTTCACCACGTGCTCGAAGGCGGTGATCCGCGCCAGGAAGTTGTCGTAGTCCTTCACCGTCCGGAACGGGTGCAGCCCCGTGCCGGTCCCCATCTGCACGAATCCGGCGGTGAAGTTGAAGAACTGGTTCAGCGGCACCAGGTGCCCCGGAAAGCGCCGGCCCTCGCGGCCGTTCTCCAGGTTCCAGCGAAAGACGTCGTAGGTGATCTGGTGCTCCTCGTCCAGCGCGGCCCGGTCGATGGCCTGCAGCCGCGTCGCGTACTCGTCCGCGAGCGCCTCCTGCCGGGCCCGGGTCTCCGGGACGAAGCCCGCCGTGTACTCGTCGTCGTAGCGCGCATCGCCGATGGAGGTGGCCAGCTGCGGGTTCAGCGGCAGCAGCGCCTCGAAGAACTCTTCGGCCAGCTGGTCCAGCTGCTGGTTGGCGCCGGCGGATGCGGCCGTCGCGGCGGCGGGGGCCGGCGCGGGCGCGGCCGCCGGGTCGCCCTGCTGCGGCGCGCACGCGGCGGCGGCCAGGGCCAGGGCGATGATTCTGTGGATGGACTTCACCGGGATGCCTTCCTGCTGAAGAACGATGGTCTCTGCGCGGCCGCGTGGGCCGGAAAATCCGCGCCCGCAGAATACGCAGGACGGCGCGTCCCGGCCAGCCGGGCCGGGCCTCTTGCGCCGCGGGCGCGGTCTCGGCATCGATTCCGGGCATCGGCGTGGATCCGCGGCCGGACCATGATTCCCCAGGAGCAGAACCGGACGATGCCCTTTCACCGAAGCTGCCGGGTGCTGCTGATCGCCGCGGCGGCGCTGGCGCCGGCCTGTGCGCCCGCGCCTCCCACGGCCGCGCCCGCCCCGCCCGCCACCACGCGCGAGGAAGACGAGCGCGCCGTCTGGCGGGCAGTCATCGAAGCGGATACGACCGGCTCCATGAGGGTGATCGCCGACAGCACCGAACCCGTGGGCTACCCATACCCACCCTCCCGCCGCTGGCTGAGGATGATCGGGGTGCGCTTTCCCTACGCGGCGATCCGGGACATCGAGAAACACCCCCGGCTGCGGCTCTCCGAACAGCTGGGAGAGATGCCGCGCGTGCACTGGCTCACACGCGGGGAGCGCCGGCAGATCTTTACGGGCGAGCGTGGAGCGTACGAGCGCTTCCGCGCGCGGTTCCCCGGGGCGCGCGAGCTCTTCGGCATGACGCGCGTCGGCTTCGACGCC
Source organism: Longimicrobium sp. (assembly GCA_036260235.1). Taxonomy (GTDB): domain Bacteria; phylum Gemmatimonadota; class Gemmatimonadetes; order Longimicrobiales; family Longimicrobiaceae; genus Longimicrobium. Next base: position 7,110 of record DATAAG010000364.1, on the reverse strand, counting down.
CGGCGGCGCTACGCCGCCGTGGGGCGGGGCTTCTGGTGCGGCATTGTCTGCGGCGCCGCCGGCTACGCGCTGCTGCGGCGCGAGCCCGACGGGCGGTGGGTCGTCATCGGCGAGTTCAACGACGGCATATCGTAGTCGGTGGCGAATCCGTCCTCGTCATCGACGCCATCCTCCCCCAACTCATCTCGCCGGATATCTGCGCTGCGCGTGGAGGTGCCGGCGCTGCAGGAGGCGTATCGCTCGCGCCACGGGGGCTATGCCACGCACCTCCGCGAGCTGACGGGCGGCGCCGACACGCTCGCGTCCGGAGTGCGGGCCATCATCCTCGGCGCCGACGGGGACGGATGGGCCGCCACCAGCTCGTTCACCGCCGTGCCCGGTCCCGCCTGCGCCGCCCGGGTCGGCGATCCCCCCGCCGCTCCGATGCTGCGCGGCGGCGTGGGACCGCGCCGGCCGGGGGAGGTGGCGTGCCTCGCGTTCGAGCCGTGGATGAAGCGCGGCGCCGTCGAACGGAGCGGACCCTTCCCGATCGGCCCGTGAGCCGGCGCCGCTGCATCACGCCGGGCACGGATCGCGCGCACGCCTCCCCGGCCCGGCTCGCCCGGAGCCGGGGAGGCTCATTTCACGGGATGGACGACGGATGCGGACGCGCAGGCTGGGGAACAGCGACATGCGGATCACCCCCATCGGCTTCGGCTCGTGGGCCATCGGCGGGGCGGGGTGGGAGTTCGGCTGGGGGCCGCAGGACGACCAGGCCGCCATCGACTCCATCCACAGGGCCCTCGACCTGGGGGTCAACTGGATCGACACGGCGGCGGTCTACGGTCTGGGCCACTCGGAAGAGCTGGTGCGGCGGGCGGTGGAGGGGTGGTCCGGCGCGCGCCCGTACCTCTTCACCAAGTGCGGGATGGTGTGGGACGAGGACCGGCAGGTGCACAAGGTGCTGCGCGCGGAGTCCGTCCGCCGCGAGTGCGAGGCCAGCCTGCGCCGGCTGGGCGTGGACGCCATCGACCTCTACCAGATCCACTGGCCCGTGCCGGACGACCCGGCGCAGAACGAGGAGGGGTGGCGGACGATGGCTGAGCTGCAGCGCGAGGGAAAGGTGCGCTGGATCGGCGTGAGCAACTGGGACGTGCCGCTGCTGCGGATGGCGCGGGAGATCGCGCCCGTCACCTCGCTGCAGCCGCCGTACTCGCTGATCGACGACGAGGTGGAGGACGAGATCCTGCCCTTCTGCGAGGCGAACGGCATCGGCGTGATCGTCTACTCGCCGATGGGGTCCGGCCTGCTGACGGGCGGGATGACGCGCGAGCGTGCGGCCGCCCTGCCGGAAAGCGACTGGCGCAGCCGCGATGAGCGCTTCCGCGAGCCGCTGCTCTCCCGCAACCTGGCCATCGCCGATGAGCTGCGGCGCATCGGCCAGGCGCACGGCCGTTCCGCGGGCGAGGTGGCCATCGCCTGGACGCTGCGCAATCCCGCCGTCACCGGGGCCATCGTGGGCGCGCGCTCCGCGGAGCAGGTGGAGGGCGTGATGCGCGGCGGCGACTTCCGGCTGTCGGAGGAGGAGGTCGCGCGCATCGAGGCGCTGCGGGGGAGGGAATAGGGAGTAGGCGCGGAGCTTCAACTGACCGGACGTGCCCCTCGTGCACGTCACCCGGCGTGCGGCAGGAACCATGTCCACGAAGGCGGACAGCGTGTAGTCGTTGCGGCGATTTCAATCGCTGGGAGCGGGGCCGGCACCAGGCACGATCCAGCCGCCACGGCTACCGGCGCGCGGGGCTGCAGGTACTGCGGGAGAGGGGCCGGGGGTGAGGGCTCCGCGCGAGCGCGGTGCCGTTCGCCTGCCCGCGCACGATGCCCGCCTCTTGCCGCATCCGCCGCTTGCATCGAGGTTGTGCCGATCCGCTCTGCTCGCTCCTCCCCTGATCCCTCACCTCGTGGATCCCACGAACCACGCAGCCGCGGCTGTTCAGGATGCGCCGCAGCTCGCCCGCAGGCTGGGGCTGTTCGACGCGACGATGATCGTGATGGGCGGCATCGTCGGCAGCGGCATCTTCGTCACGCCGTCGGTGGTCGCGCGGCAGGTGCACACGCCGGCGCTCATCGTGGGCGCGTGGCTGGCGGGCGGGCTCATCGCGCTCGCCGGCGCGTTCGTCTACGCGGAGCTGGCCGCGCGCCGCCCGCACGTGGGCGGCCAGTACGCCTACCTGCGCGACGCCTACCACCCGGCCGTGGCCTTCGTCTACGGCTGGGCGCTCCTGCTGGTGATCCAGACGGGCGGGATGGCGGCCGTGGCGGTGACCTTCGCCCGCTACTTCCGCGAGGTCACGCGCGTCCCGCTGGCGGAGCCGGTGCTGGCGGGGCTGGGGATCGCCCTGCTCGTCGCCGTCAACTGCCTGGGCGTGCGCTCCGGCGGCACCGTGCAGAACGTGCTGATGGTGCTCAAGATCGCCGCCGTGCTGGCGCTGGTCGCCGCGGGGCTGGCGTTCGTGGCGCCGGCGGCGGACGCGGCGCCGTCCGCAGCCCCGGCGCGCTCCGGCAGCCTGCTGCTGGCCTTCGGCGCGGCGATGACGCCGGTGATGTTCTCGTACGGCGGGTGGCAGACGGCCAGCTTCGTGGCGGGGGAGATGCGAAACCCGCGGCGCGACCTGGCGCGCGGGCTGATGTTCGGCGTGCTGGGGGTGATCGCGCTCTACGTGGGCGTCACCGTGGCGTGCGTGCACGCGCTGGGCGCGGCGGGGCTGGCGGCCAGCCAGGCGCCCGCCTCCAGCGTGATGCGCCTGGCGTTCGGCCAGACGGGCGCCACGCTCATCGCGGCCGGCATCGCCATCAGCACGCTGGGGTTCCTGAGCCAGGGGATGCTCACGGCGCCCCGCGTATACTTCGCCATGGCGGCGGACGGGCTGTTCTTTCGCCGCGTGGCGTACGTCTCGCCCCGCACGCAGGCGCCGGTGGTGGCCGTAGCGCTGCAGGGCGCGCTCTCGCTCCTCATCGCCCTCAGCGGCACCTACGAGCAGATCCTCAGCTACGTCGTCGCCGTCGACTGGGTGTTCTTCGGCCTCACCGCGGGCGCCGTCTTCCTCTTCCGCCGCCGCGCCGCGGACGGCGAACCGGGGGCGCGCGTTTCCGGCCACCCGCTCACCACCGCCCTCTTCATCGCCGCCGCGGCGCTCATCGTCCTCAGCACCGTGCTGGGCGCGCCCGTGGACAGCCTGATGGGGCTGGGGATCATGCTCACCGGCATCCCCGTCTACCTGCTCTGGCGGAGGCGCGCGCGATGACGCCGCGGCCCGAGGGCTCCGAGTACCTGCGCTGGGCCAAGACGCGCACGCCGGCGCGCTTCGATCTCACCTCCAGCGGCATCCCGTTCCTGCCGCTGCGCCAGCTCCCCGTCACCACGCGGCAACTGAAGCTGAGCGGGTCCGGCGCGTACGGATGGCCCCCGCTGCGGGCGGCCATCGCCGCGCGGTACGGCGTGGATGCGGAGTGCGTGGTGGAGGCGATGGGCACCTCCATGGCCAACCACCTGGTGATGGCGGCGCTGCTGCAGCGCGGAGACGAGGTGCTGATCGAGCATCCCGCCTACGAGCCGCTGCTGGCCGTGGCGCGCTGGCTGGGGGCACGGATCAGGCGCTTCAAGCGCAGTCCCCGGGACGGCTTTCGCGTCGACGCCGGCAGGCTTGCGAAGCAGGTGGGGCGGCGCACGCGGCTGATCGTGCTCAGCAACCTGCACAATCCCTCCAGCGCCCTGGTGGACGACGACACGCTGCGCGCCGTGGGCGAGGTCGCGAAGGAGGCGAAAGCACGCGTGCTGGTGGACGAGGTCTACCTGGACGCCCTCTGGGAGCCGATGCCGCGCACCGCCTTCCGCCTCGGCCCGCACTTCGTGGCGACCAACAGCCTCACCAAGGTGTACGGGCTCAACGGGCTGCGCAGCGGCTGGATCCTGGCGGAGCCGGAGCTGGCCCGGCGGCTCTGGCGGATGACGGAACTCTTCAACAACCACGGCGTCCACGCCGCGGAGCTGCTGAGCATGAGCGCGCTCCGCCAGCTGGACGTCATCACCCTGCGCTCGCGGGGAATTCTGGACGCGAACACCGCCGCGCTCCATGCCTTCTACGCCGCGCGTCCGGATCTCGACGCAATGCGGCACGCGCACGGCACGGTGTCGTTCCCGCGGCTGCGGCGGGGCAGCGTGGACGCGCTTTGCGCGCTGCTGGAAGAGCGATACGAGACGGCGGTGGTGCCGGGGCGGTTCTTCGAGATGCCCGATCACTTCCGCATCGGCCTGGGGGTGAAGCCCGCCACCTTCGCGGCGGGGCTGGACCGGCTGGGCACCGCGCTGGAAGAGCTGTCCCGGGCTCCGCCCGCGCATGGATGAAATCGATCGATCGAAAGCCGCCGCCGTCACACGCCGGAGTGACAGACGATGACCAGTCGACCCGATCCATCGGTTCTGGGGCTGCGCTCGCTTCCTCACGCCATTCTTCTCGGAGCAGCTCTCTTCGCCGTCGTCCCGCCGTTCGTCCAGTGGTCGGTGCATCTGATCGGTGGCCGATTCCCCCTCCCGCCCCTGTCGGTGTGGGTGGGCTTCATTGCCGTCCAGGCGGTGGCCGGCGCGTGCGCGGGCGCGATTGTGTACGCGGCTGGCCGGCTTCCACCCGGAAGGTTGCGCATTTGTCTGTTCGGGATCGCGAATTTCCTCTTCATCGGGGGCAGGATCGAGGAGTTCGTCCACGAACCCCTGTACCTGTTTCTGTCGTTCTGGGCACTGAGCAGTTTGATCGGGGGCGTGATCCTCGGCGTGGTGATCTACCCGCTGTGGCGCCGCAAGCGCCGCCGTGCGGTGGCTTACAGGGAGTCCGGCGATGACCCCTGACCGGAGCGGGACGGGGGACCCGCGGCGCAGATCGCACATCGGAGCGACAAGAGGATGAGCAGCCGACCCGATCCACCGGTGGGCAGCCTGTTCCTGGCGTGTTCGCCGGCCCTCTCCACTACGCGCTGGAGCGCCGCCGCCGCCGCCGGGCTGCGCGATGACTGAATCCTCGTCCCCCACCAGCGCCGCCACGGCCGACTGCACGGTCTGCGGCGAGCTCCCGGCGTTCGTCGCGGCCGACCTGCGCGCAGGCGAGCGGTTGCCGGAGGCGGCGTCCAGGCTGGTGGACCTGCATCCCGTTCCCGAAGGATTCTGGGATACCGCCAAGGAGTACGAGATCACGAAGAAGTGCCCCGTCTGCGGGCGGTTGTACACGTACAACTATCACTACGATTTCTCCGTCGGCTACGTAGAAGAGTCGGTCTGGCTGGAGCGCCGCGCGGCGGCCGACCCGCCAGGATCTTCGCGGTAACGGCGGCGGGCAATTACGAATCCGCTGGCGTTGGCGCGGGAGATTCGCCAGCCACATCGCACACACCTGGAAATGACGATCTCGACCGACCCCACGCCGCGCGGCCCCCGCTCCCCCGTCTGTGCGGTCGTCACCGGTGCGGCGCTGTTCGCCGCCGCTGTCCTGCTCTCGCAGTTGCTGCTCTCCCTGGTCTTTCCGGAGCCGGAGGGGATGCCGCCCCTTCCGGTGTGGGTGCGCTTTGCGGCGGTGCTGGCGGTTGCCGGTACGTTCGTAGGCGCCGTGATGTACCGGGCCAACCGGCTCCCGCACGGATGGCTGCGCAGCTACCTGTACGGAACCGTGTTCTCCCTGTTCATGGGCGCCGAGATCAGGGAGTTCGCCGGGACGCCGCTGCACAGGTGGCTGCTGCAGTGGGTGCTGGTCAGCCTGGTCGTCGGGATCCTGATGGGCGCGATCTTCCGCGCGCTGGACCGCGTGGACGCGCCGCGTCCGGCAGGCTGACGGCCGCTCGTGCCGCGCCGCCCGGAGTCGCCACGGGCCGGCGCGGCGGCTGGAATCGATGGCCCTTGACGGCGGGGAAGGACGCGAGCATGTTAGGGCGTGGTTTGCAGAGTAAAGTACTTGGCGATGTGGGAGGGTGCGATGAGGGCGCTGTGGAAGGCGGTGGTGACGGCGGGGTTGATGGCGGCGGGGGCGGTGTTCGGTGCACTGGCCGCGGGACTCACCATCGTTGCGCTGGAGATGGTGCCCGCCGCGGACTCCCTGGTGCCGGAGCGCGCCTTCATCCTGGCTGCCGCGGGTGTCGGCGCCGGGGCGGGAGCGGTGCTGGGGCGCATCGGTGCCATCACTGCGGGGCTGATGGCGGTGGGGGCGCTGTTCGGGGGTGTCGCCAGCGCTCTGGCGGTGCTCGGCTTTCTGCTGTGGGAAGGTGGCAGCCTGCAGGCCCTGCGGGTGATGCCGGGGGCGCTTCTGTTCGGCGCCATCTGCGGCGCGCTCCTGGGGGCGGTGCTCGGTCCCGTGGCCGCCTGGATGCTGATGCGCCACGTCCCGCTGGGTCTGGCCGTCGCGGGAACGACGCTCGGCTCGCTCACCGGGGCAGGCATCGGCATGCTGACCGGCGACACGGGGCACGTCGTCGCCGGCGCGCTGATGGGGTTCGCCGTCTCCGCCGTCGGCCTGCGCTTCGCCGTCCCTCGCCCGGACCGGACCCGTCTGCGCGCCGGCGTCGCGCGCGTACGGCTGGCGTCGGCGAGATCCTGAATCCGTCTGCCCTACGGATAACCAGGCATTTCGCGCGGAGGACGCGGAGGAACGGATCGACGACGCACCTTTCGTCCATGCGCCGTGTGCGTGAAACGTTACGATGGACCATGATCATCCTGCAGGCTGCGGCCCAGCGACTGGAGAGAGCCATGCGAGCGTTGCGGATCGCGGCGGTGACGGCGGGGCTGATGGCGGCGGGGGCGGTGTTCGGCGCCGTTGCGGGCGTCACCACGCTGGCCGCCTGGGCGCTGAAGGACGGCGGATTCCGGGATCTCGCCTCTGACCTGGGGTTCGTGCTGGGTTACGGCGCGTTCTTCGGCGGAGTGTTCGGCGCGGTGCTGGGACCGCTCGCGGCGTGGCTGCTGATGCGGCACGTACCGCTGGGGCTGGCCGTGGGCGGAACCACCCTGGGCACCGTCGCCGGGATGGCGGCGGGCTTGCTGTTCCCGGATTTCGGCGTGTCGTTCTACGGTGGGTTCGCGGGATTCGCGCTCGC
>DATAAG010000363.1:0-8788 GCA_036260235.1 Longimicrobium sp. | reverse complement strand
CGAACGCGGACGCGCGGGAGGAGGCGCTGGAGGAGCGCGTGAGCCTCAACCAGCAGCGCCTGGCGACGGTGCTGGCGGCGCTGCGCGGCAGCGGCGCCCGGCGCGTGCTGGACCTGGGGTGCGGCGAGGGGCGGCTGCTGCGGATGCTGATGGACGAGCCCGCGTTCGAGGAGATCGTGGGGATGGACGTGAGCCACCGCGTGCTGGAGATCGCGGCGGACCGGCTCAAGCTGGACCGCCTGCCGCCGCGCCGCCGCGAGCGCATCCGCCTGATGCACGGCTCGCTGATGTACCGCGACCGCCGGCTGGAGGGGTTCGACGCCGCGGCCGTGGTGGAGGTGGTGGAGCACATGGACGCGCCGCGGCTGGCCGCGTTCGAGCGGGTGCTGTGGGAGCACGCGCGCCCCGGCACCATCGTGCTCACCACACCGAACGCCGAGTACAACGTGCGCTGGCCGTCGCTCCCGGCGGGCAGGTTCCGCCACCGCGACCACCGCTTCGAGTGGACGCGCGCCGAGTTCCAGGCGTGGGCCGGCGGCGTGGCGGAGCGGTTCGGCTACACCGTGCGCTACTCGCCCGTGGGCCCGGAGGACGCCGAGGTGGGCGCGCCCACGCAGATGGCCGTGTTCACGCGCAGGGACGACTGATCGATGGAGATTCGATGCCGATGAACTGGCTGCGCGGGCTGCGCGGGCGCGGACAGCCGCCGGCGGATCCGCCGCCCGGGGGGCCGATCACCCCCCCGGTGGACGCCGGGAATGCCTGGTGGATCGAGTTGCTGACCCTGCTGGACGGGGTCGGCGCGGCCGACTCCGTGGATGCCGCCGCGTGGACACTGTGGGACCGGGTGCAGTCGATGGACGGGCGCGGATGGGTGCGCGCGGACGAGATGCTGCGGCCTCGGCTGTGGTCGAACGACTGGAGCCGGACGCTACGCTGGCTGGGCGGCGAGGTGGACGTGCGGCGGCTAGCGGTGCCTGCGGGAACGGAGGCCGCGGTGCTGGGGCTCGTCGCGTCGCACTCCAGCGGCTTCGTGCGCGAGGCCGCCGTGCAGCGCCTGGCGCTGGTGGGCGGGGGCGACGAGTTGCCGCCGCTGCTGCTGCGCGCCAACGACTGGGTGCCGCAGGTGCGCAACCGCGCCGTGGATGCGCTGTGTGCCCGCGTGCTGCCTGCATACGCCGGCGCATGGGTGCGCTGGCTGCGGCTGGTGCTGCGCCTGGGCGGCGAACGCCGGCAGGACGTGCGCCCGCTGGTGGACGCGGTGATGGCGCTGCTCCGTGGCGATGCGGCCCGCGAAGCGGTCCTCGCTGGCTTGCACGCGCCGGACCGGGTGGTGCGCCGCACCTGCTTCTCCATCGTGGCGGAGGACCCGGATGCGTCCGTACGGACGGAGGCCGTCTTCTGCGCGCTCGGCAGCGACGACGTGGCGCTGCGGCGCGTCGCGGTACGGGCGGCGGGCTCGCTGGCGGATGCCCGGCTTCGGGACCTGCTGCCACGCATGCTGCACGACTCGGCGTCCAGCGTGCGGCTGGCGGCGCTGCGCCTGGCCGTCGAGCGCGACGCCTGGGGATGGGTTCCGCAGATTCGCCCTCGCCTGCTGGACCGCTCCGCCGCCGTCCGCGCGGAGGCTCGCACCGCGCTGGCCGCCGTGGAGCCGATGGACTTTGCCGCGTTCTACCGCGGATACGTCGTCGCCGGGGCAGGACATCTGGCGGCGGCCGTGGCGGGGCTGGCGGAGACGGGCGGGTCGGAGGACGCCGCGCTGGTGCGGCCGCTGGTGGATGATGCGCGTCCGCGCGTGCGCGCCGCCGCCGTCCGCGCCTTGGCCCGGCTTGGCGGAGCGGCCGCCGTCTCCACGCTGCTTCGCGCCGTGCGTGATGCGAATCCATCCGTCTCCCGCACTGCAGCGGTGGTGCTGCGGGACGCGGTACGGGGGATCGGCGTCGATGAGACATCCGTACTGTATCGCGACTCCACGTCGGCGCACGTGCGGCTGAACGCGCTGTCGCTGCTGGCGGTGCGCGGCAAGTGGGAGTCGATCTCCTGGATCCTCCGCGCGCTGCGCGACACGGACGAGCGCGTCCGCAGGCGCGCACAGGCGCACCTGAACCGCTGGAAGCAGCGCTTCAACCGCGTTGGCTCGCAGCCCACGCCGGACCAGCTGCGGGAGCTGCGCGGGGCGCTGGAGCAGGCGGCGGATGCGCTCGATCCGCGGATGCGCGACTGGCTGCGCTTCGCCGCAGGCCTCCCCCGCTGACGGGGCTGGACACGGCTCTGCGGCACGGGCCTGCGTCCGGGAGTCCGCGCAGGCGGACTTCGCGAATTTCCAGCGGCGAATTCATTCGCTCCTGGAAGCGGACGGCGCGATGGCCTGATGAAATGCTCCCTGCCCGTCCGGCTGCTGAACGGATGCCGGGGATACTGACTGCACGGCGACAATCCACATGACCGATACGACCGAAGCACGCTCCGATCCCCGCGCCGCGCCTGCGCGCGCCCTCAGCATCCCGGCGCTGTCGCTGGTGGTGCTGGTGGGCGCGTCGGGGTGCGGCAAGAGCACCTTCGCGCGGAAGCATTTCCGCCCCACGGAGGTGCTGTCGTCGGACTTCTTCCGGGCGATGGTGGCGGACGACGAGACGGACCAGTCCGCCACCGGCGACGCCTTCGAGGTGCTGCACTTCGTCGCGCGCAAGCGGCTGCGGGCAGGGCGGCTGACCGTCGTCGACGCCACCAGCACGCAGTCCGCCGCGCGCAAGCCGCTGGTGGCGCTGGCGCGCGAGACGCACGTCATCCCCGTGGCCGTCGTGCTCAGCGTCCCCGAGCGCGTGTGCCAGGCCCGCAACCGCGCGCGCACGGACCGGCAGGTGCCGCCGCACGCCATCGCCAGCCAGGTGCAGCAGCTGCGCAGGTCGCTGCGCGAGCTGCGGCGCGAGGGCTTTCGCCACGTCTTCGTCCTGGACGAGGCGCAGGCGGAGGCGGTGGAGTCCATCGTCCGGGAGCCGCTGTGGAACGACCGCCGCCACGACCACGGCCCGTTCGACGTCATCGGCGACGTGCACGGCTGCGGCGACGAGCTGGACGCGCTGCTGGACGCGCTGGGGTACGCGGTGGACGGGGACGGCGTCCGCCGTCACCCGGATGGACGCAAGGCCGTGTTCGTGGGCGACCTGGTGGACCGCGGCCCGCGCATCGTCCACGTGCTGAAGACGGCGATGGCGATGGTGGAGGCCGGGTCCGCGCTGGCCGTCCCCGGCAACCACGACGTCAAGCTGGTGAAGGCGCTGCGCGGCCGCGACGTGCGCATCAGCCACGGCCTGGCCCAGTCGCTGGCGGAGCTGGAGGGCGAGACGCCGGAGCTCCGCCGCCGGGTCGCCGACTTCCTGGACGGGCTGGTGAGCCACTACGTGCTGGACGGCGGCGCGCTCGTCGTCGCCCACGCGGGGCTGCGCGAGGAGCTGCAGGGGCGCGGCTCCGGCGCCGTGCGCGAGTTTGCCCTCTACGGCGAGACCACGGGCGAGACGGACGAGTTCGGCCTGCCGGTGCGCTACAACTGGGCGGCGGAGTACCGCGGCCGCGCGGCCGTGGTCTACGGCCACACGCCGGTCCCGGAGCCGGAGTGGCTGAACGGGACGATCAACATCGACACCGGCTGCGTCTTCGGCGGCCGGCTGACGGCGCTGCGCTGGCCGGAGCGCGAGCTGGTCTCCATCCCCGCCGCGCACCTGTACGCGGAGCCCGCGCGCCCCTTCCTTCCGGAAGAGGCGGCGGCGCCCGCGCTCACCGCGCAGCAGCGGCAGGACGACCTGCTGGAGCTGGAGGACGTCACCGGCAAGCGCATCGTGCAGACGGCGCTGGCCGGGCGGGTGACCATCCGCGAGGAGAACGCGGCGGCCGCGCTGGAGGTGATGAGCCGCTTCGCCGCCAATCCCCGCTGGCTGGTCTACCTCCCGCCCACGATGTCGCCCAGCGAGACGAGCGCGGAGCCGGGGCTGCTGGAGCACCCGGCGGAGGCGTTCGCCTACTACCGGCACGAGGGCGTGCCGCGCGTGGTCTGCCAGGAGAAGCACATGGGCTCGCGCGCCGTGGTCGTCGTCTGCCGCGACGAGGAGGCCGCGCGCCGCCGCTTCGGCGTGGAGGGCGAGGGGATCGGCATCGTCTACACCCGCACCGGCCGCCGCTTCTTCGACGACGGCGCGCTGGAGGGGGAGGTGCTGGCGATCCTGCGCGACGCGATGTCGTCCTCCGGCTTCTGGGAGGAGCTGCGGACGGAGTGGGCGGTGCTGGACTGCGAGCTGATGCCCTGGTCCGCCAAGGCGCAGGACCTGATCCGCAACCAGTACGCGGCCGTGGGCGCCGCCGCCCGCGGCGCCCTGGACGAGGTGGCGGAGGCGCTGCGGGCGGCGGAGGCGCGCGGCGCGGCGGTGGACGGGCTCCGCACGCGCTTCGCCGGGCGGCAGGCGCTGGTGGGCGCGTACGTGCAGGCGTACGGACGCTACTGCTGGCCGGTGGAATCGGTGGACGACCTGCGGCTGGCCCCGTTCCACCTGCTGGCCACGGAGGGCGCCGTGCACACCGGGCGCGACCACCTGCGGCACCTGGAGGCCATCGGCCGCATCCGCGCCGCCTCCGACCGCCTGCTGTACCCGACCGAGCACCGCGTGGTGGACGTCACCGACGCGGAGAGCCAGGCGCGGGCGGCCGCGTGGTGGGAGGAGATGACCGCGCGCGGCGGCGAGGGGATGGTGGTGAAGCCGCTGGAGTTCGTGGCGCGCGGCCGGCGCGGCGTGGTGCAGCCGGCGGTCAAGTGCCGCGGACGCGAGTACCTGCGCATCATCTACGGCCCGGAGTACACTGTCCCGGAGAACCTGGAGCGCCTCCGCAGGCGCGGCCTGGGCGCCAAGCGTGGGCTGGCGATGCGCGAGTTCGCGCTGGGCGTGGAGGGGCTGGAGCGCTTCGTCCGCGGCGAGCCGCTGCGCCGCGTGCACGAGTGCGTGTTCGGCGTCCTCGCGCTGGAGTCGGAGCCGGTGGATCCGCGTTTGTGAGTGCGTGAGTGCGTTGGTGCGTTAGTAAATCGTGTCGGGCGGGCCGCGCGCCTGAGCGGCTAAAGCCGCGGCTGCGACAGCGGAAAGCCCCGCAAACGGCGCGGGGCTTCAACTGCACGACCGCTTACGGCGACTGTCCTTCCGAGGGAGGCGTCCGGGTTGATCTCGCCCGTGCAGCATGTATGGACGCCGACCAGGGAATCTGGCTGCCCGAACCGGTGCCCTGCCTCCGTGCACCGCCCTCGCCCACGGTGTCCGCGCAGGCGGACTTTGCGAAGTTCCAGCGGCGAATTCATTCGCTCCTGGAGGCGGGCTGCGCGAATCGTCAGGGAAATCCGCATCTTGAGCGCCGTCGCGGTCTGTAGAGGTTTACGATGATGAACGGGGAGAAGGCGATGATGACGCCGATGGACGCGGGCGAGGCGGCGCTGCGGGAGCTGCATGCGTCGCTCTCCGCGCGGCGCAGGCCGGAGGACGTGGCGGAGACCATCCGCGAGCTGCTGGGCGACTCGCTCGCGGCGGACGAGGCGCGCGTGCTGGAGACGGCGGCACGCGGATCGCTCTCGCGCCGGCTCTTCGGCTTCACCTCCATGGCGCAGGAGTTCGCCCGGCCCGCCGGTGCGGACCGGCAGGTGGCCCGCGCGTGCGAGCTGTTCCGCTCCGCCTACCCGCTGAACCACGACCTCTGCGCCAACCCCGACGCGGTGGAGGCGTTCATCCGCACCATCAGCCAGGAGATCGGCAAGGTCGTTGGGCAGAGCGACTTTCGTGACCACCGCCTTTCGCACCGCGAGCGGGCGGAGCGCGGCATCGAGCTCTCGCGCCGCGGCTACAACAAGCGCTTTCGCCTGCTGGCGCGGCTGGAGGCCAAGCTGCACACCCTGGTGCGCGAGATCCGCAAGCGCGAGCTGCAGATGATGGGCAAGTCCGGGCTGGCCTCTCGGCTCTCGTGGCAGGAGTTTTCCGCGGACCGCGACGCGGCGGCGTTCGCGGCGTACTACACGGCGCGGCGCAACCTGCGCTCGGAGTTCACCATCAGCGGCCAGCAGCGCGCGTACGACGAGGTGGCCGACATGCTCTTTCGCCGCTGCGAGCGCAGCCCCTCCGCCAGCTGGTGGACGGTCGCGCACGTCTACCCGCGGGTGGAGGTCTTCCGCCGCCTGTCGGAGCGGCAGGCGGGCGAGCTGCTGGGGCGCTGGTACGCCGTGCTGCAGGAAGCGGCGGCGCTGCTGGAGGAGACGTGGAACCGCTCCGGCATCGACCGGCGCACCATGGTGGTGAGGCGCGGCAACGACTCCACCACCTGGAACAACACGGCGGGCGCGTGGAACACCGCGCGCGACAACTGGATCGGGCTGCTGTACGCGCTGGGGCTGGAAGACCTGCTGGACCGCTTTCTCCCCGGCAAGGCCATGCGGCTCATCGCCGGCGACGTGGCCGCGTGGCACCGCCACGCCGGCACCGCGCCGGACCGCAACCTGGACGTCTGGGCGGAGCTGCCGCTGCCCTGGCGGGTGCTCTCCGGCAACGAGACGTGCACCCTGGCGATGGTGGAGGAGGCGTGCCGCCGCCACGGCCTGGACCCGCGCAAGACGGGGTGGATCGCGCCGCGGCCGCACGGGGCGGTTGCGCCGTTCCGCCCGACCCCCGAGCTTGTGCACGGCGTCACCGTGGCGAACCCGTTCCTGGCCGACATGCTGCGCAGGCTCGGCTACTTCTCGGGGAAGCCGAAGGTGCAGGTAAATGCTCCGGCATAGCTCAGCGTGGTAGAGCGCCCGGCTCTTAACCGGGTGGCCCCGGTTCAACCCCGGGTGCCGGAGCAGATTTCTGGACGACGGGAGTCCGGCGTAGCTCAGCGTGGTAGAGCGGCCGGCACGCACCCGGCTGGACGCTGGTTCGACCCCAGCCGCCGGCTCCCGGCTTCCAGGATCGCGTCAGGACGCAGAGAACCGCTGACAGGTTCTCTGTGTCCTCTGCGTTTTGCCGTGCGCCGGTTCCACGGATCGAACGCGCATCATCGACTTCCTGACCGCGTTCCCGAACGGATCCGGAGTCGGCCTCCTCGCCCTGCCATCATCCTGAGGGAGCGCCGCCCGGGCCATCGTCACGCGTGGACGGGTGCGCGCGGCGGAGGATCTGGCGGCGTAGCGCAGTGTGTCTGCCCCCCCGCACGGTCCGAAAACTGGCGCACGGTCAGGATCCTGCACTCCGGCGACAGAGGCTTCGGTCGGCGCACACGCATCCGGCATCGGGAAAGTCCGCGCGAGCGCCGCCCCTCAGAATGACGGCACGGGCGGGAGGAAAGCACTCCAGACCGCATTCAGGAACCGCACTGAGGGAGCGCCACACGGAACCGTGGACGGACAACCGCTTGAGCCTCGCGGAGTCGGCCTCCTGCCCCGGGAGGTCACAATCCGCCGTGGGTGTGCGTTCTTCGCGTGCAACCCGTCGCACGTTCACTCGACTCCCACGCCGCACCGATGAAGCGCTCCAGAATCCGCCCTGCGTCCCGCGCCGCTGCGGCCGCGCTCTTCGCGCTGCTCGCCGGGTGCGACGGGGACGGCATCAGCACGCCTCACGCGCTCACCGGCCACTGGCTTGCGGTGGATGCGCTCGAAACCGCCTCCGGGAGCCGCACGGAGGACCGGCTGGAGCTGCAGCCGGACGGCGACTACCTCTGGATCACCGCCACCTTCGGTCCGGGCGGGCGGGCGTCTGACGGGATGCTGGAGTGGCGCCGGCACGGCGGGCAATGGCGCGTGGAGGACGGCGAGCTCGCGCTGCGCACCAGGAACGCTGCGGCGTGGGACGCCGTCAGCGGGAGCTGGACCATCATGGAGTTCGATGGCCAGTGGTCCCCTGAATACAAGGCGCGCCAGGAAGGCGATCGGCTGATCCTGGAAAAGCTGATCCCCCCGAACGTCCGCATGCTGCCGCGCACCTACGACTTCCACCGCGTCTCCAACTTCGACGACGCGCCGCAGCCCCCCAGGCCCGGACTGACCCGCGCCGCCGATCTTCACATGCGTGCGCCACCACCTCCCGCCACCTGACCCGATGATCCGTGTACGCATCCGGCGGCCGTTCCGCGCGGCGGCCGCCGCCCTGCTCCTGGCCCTTCCCGCGTGCGATGAGGGCATCACCACGCCGCGGGTGCTGGCCGGCCACTGGCTGGCGGTGGAGACGTACGGCACGCAGAACTACCGGATCGAGGACCGGCTGGAGCTGCGCCAGGATGGCGGCTTCACCTGGACCACCGCCAACTTCGCCCCCGAGGGGCGCGCGGAGGACGGGCTGGTGTCGTGGTTCTCGCGGGTGGGGAGCTGGGGGGTGGATGGCGACTGGTTCGCCCTGGGCACCGCGAGCGGGATGATGTGGGAGCACGGCCGCGGGTGGTCGCAGGTGGACTACGCGGGGGAGTGGCGCCGGGGGCACCGCCTGCGGATGGAGGGCGACCGCATGATCCTGGAGGAGAAGCTTCCTCCGGAATATTCGCGTGCCCCCCGCACGATGACCTTCATCCGCACCGCGAACTTCGACGACGCCCCCCGGCCGCCGGCGGGGCCGTAAAGATCCCCGGTTCCGTCGGGCGAGGTTCCGCGGGCTGAAGCCCGCGGCTGGAACGGCCATAAGCCCCGCCCGGGCTCGCGGAGCTCGCCCGGCGGGGCTTCACCTGCGTGCGTAGGCTGAGCCCTGCACGCCGTCGAGAGTCGCAGTCGAAGCCCGGTTCGGCGAGTGTAACGAGC
>DATAAG010000362.1:0-5254 GCA_036260235.1 Longimicrobium sp. | reverse complement strand
CTTCACCTGGTCGTCGGTGCGGCCCAGGAACTCGAGTGCGTGAGTGCGTGAGTGCGTAAGTGCGTGGGTGAACGGCGGCTGGCTTCGCTGCTCATGGCCGGCCTCCTGCGGGGCTCCCACTGACGCACTCACGCACTCACGCACTCGAGTTCCTGGGCCGCACCGACGACCAGGTGAAGGTGCGCGGCTTCCGCATCGAGCCCCGGGAGGTAGAGGGCGCACTGCGTGCGCATCCCGCCGTGCTGAACGCCGCCGTGGGCGTCCGCGGCCAGGACGCGGCGCGGCGTCTGGTGGCGTGGATCGTCCCGGCGGAGGGCGCGGCGCCCGCATCCGACGATCTCGCGGCGTTCCTGCGCCAGCACCTGCCGGAGTACATGGTGCCGGCCGCGTTCGTCGTCATCGACCAGTTCCCGCTCACCACGTCGGGAAAGATCGACCGGAACGCGCTCCCGGATCCGCAGTGGACCGAGGCGGCGGAGGCGTACGTCGCGCCGCGCACGCCGGCGGAGGAGGGGCTGGCGGCGATCTGGGCGGACGTGCTGGGGATCGGGCGCGTGGGCGCGCACGACGACTTCTTCGCGCTGGGCGGGCACTCGCTGCTGGCCACCCGCGTGGTGTCGCGCGTCCGCGACGCGTTCCGCGTGGAGCTGCCGCTGCGCGCGCTCTTCGAGCACGGGACGCTGGAGCGGCTGGCGCGCGAGGTGGAGCGGCTGCAGGCGAGCGGCGCCACCGCGCTCGGGGCCATCCGCCCCCGCGCCCAGCGGCGCCGCCAGCCGGCGCCGGGAGGGTGAAAGGCCGCCGGGTCGCCGGTTCCCTCGCAGCTGGAGCCGGCCCCGCGATAAGCGATTGATGCTCTTTGCTTCTCTGATCCGGTAATCCGCCCGAGGATTCCTGGTGCTGGCGGTCCGGTGTTGTCCGCGAAGGCGGACAGCGTGTAGTCGTTGCGGCGACTTAAGTCGCTGGACGGCGGTCGCGACGGGGCCTGGTTGCCGGATCAGATTCGCAATGGGCATAAATCGCCGCAACGACTACACACTGTCCGCCTTCGCGGACACGCTCCTGCCGCAGGACACCCGTGTACACGGAGGCAGGTCCCGAGCAGGTGAAGCCCCGCGCAGTTTGCGGGGCTTTCCGCCGTTGTTGCGGCGGGTTTACCCGCTCAGGCAGGCCAGCCATCGCGCGATCGTGGCGCATCCTCCCTGGAGCCCATTATCATCCGCTGATCGGAAACATTCGCTCCGCCGCACACCCGCCCTGCGATGCGCCTCCCGCTCTTCCTCCTCGCCGTCCTCCTCCCGCTCACCGCCGCCGCGCAGCAGACGGCCGCGCCGGCTCCCGTCGCGTACGTGCTGACGGTGGATTCCGCGGACCTGTCCGGGTGGGCGGTGGAGATGCGCATCCCCGACGCGCCGGAGACGATGCGGCTGGTGATGGCGGCGCACCCGGAGTACGACGACGCGTTCCGGCGCTTCGTCCGCGACTTCACCGCGGAGTCGCGCGGCGGGGCGGCGGAGGTGGTGCGCGAGGACAGCGCGGTTTGGCGCGTGCGCAGCCCCGGCGGCGAGGTGACGGTGCGCTACCGCGTCGGGGTGCCGCCGGGCGAGGAAGGCTTCCGGGGCGCGTGGGTGCCGTTCCTCACCCCCACCGGCGGGCTGACCGGCGGACCGCACGCCTTCATGTACGTGCTGGGCCGCGAGCAGGCGCCCGCGCGCGTGGAGCTGCGCCTGCCGCCCGGGTGGGACGTCGCCACGGCGCTTCCCCGGGACGGCAGCGCGCGCCGGTTCGCCGCGCCGGACGTCGCGACGCTGCTGGACAGCCCGGTGCTGATCGGCAACCTGCGGCGGTGGCGCTTCGAGGAAGGCGGCGTGCCACACCACGTCGCGTACTGGCCGCTGCCGGACGCCGTGCCCTTCGACACCGCCGCGCTGGTGGAGGCGCTGCACGGGATCGTGCGCGAGGGGCGCGAGATGTTCCGCGGGCTGCCGTACGGCGAGTACTTCTTCCTGATGGTGGACGGCGCCTACGGCGGGCTGGAGCACGCGAGCTCCACCACGCTCGGCGCGCCGAGCACGGAGCTGGCCGGCGACTGGTCGGAGTTCCTCCTTTCCGCCGCGCACGAGTACTTCCACGTCTGGAACCTGATGCGGCTGCGCCCGGCCAACTGGGGCGGGCTCACGCACCTGCCGCCGGCCCGCACGCGCGAGCTCTGGTGGAGCGAAGGGGTGACGATGTATTACGCCGACCTGCTGCTGCGCCGCGCCGGCCTGGTGCAGACGTCGAGGCTGGAGGCGCTCGCCGCCGACCTGGAGAGGTACCTGGACAGCCCGGCGATCACCGCGGTATCCCCCGAGGAGGCGGGGTGGATCTCGGAGGCGGGGGGCGCGGCCGGCGACCTGGGCGACCACTACCTGCAGGGCGAGCTGGCCGGCACGGTGCTGGACCTGGTCATCCGCGACTCCACCGGCGGCGCGCGCACCCTGGACGACGTCATGCGTGCCATGCTGGCCGCGCACCCGCCGGGCCGCGGCTACACCGGCGGCGACATCGAGCGTACGGCCGGCCAGGTCTGCGGGTGCGACCTGTCGGCGTTCTTCACGCGGCACATCCGCGGCGCGCAGCCGCTCGACTTCGCGCCCGCCATGCGCCGGCTGGGGCTCGCGCCGCGCGTCCGGATGCAGCCGGTGGTGGATGCCCAGGGGCGCCCGCAGGCTGATCTGCGCGTCTGGCCTGTCGAGTCGCCGGGCGGCAATCCACCGCGGCTGATCGTCGCCGATCCGCGCAGCGCGTGGGCTCGCGCAGGCCTGCGCACCGGCGACCTCGTCGCCTCGATCAACGGAACCGCGGTCGATTCCCGGCGCGCGTTCTTCACCGCCGCGCGCGCCCTGCGCGTGGGCGACCGCGTGCGCGTGGAGGCGGTCCGCGACGGCCAGCCGGTGACGGCGGAGTTCGTGATGGAGGGCTACGAGGAAAGGAAGCTGGCGTTCGAGGACCTGCCCAGCGTCACCCCCCAGCAGCGCGCCGCCCGCGCCCGCTGGCTGGCCGCGGCACCGTGACGTCGTGCTCCGGTGCCGGCGATGCGGGTGTCCGCGAAGGCGGACCGCGCGTAGTGGTTGCGGCGACTCCAGTCGCTGAACGGCGGGCGCGTCGTGGCCCGCTCCTCGCCAGCCGGTTGATGCAGATATGCGGATCATGAACCGGAACCGTGCAGCCCCCCTCGCGGAGCGAATGGATTCGCCGCTGGAACCTCGCAACGTCCGCCTGCGCGGACTGCACCCGCGGCGCTCATGCGTCGCCGTGCCGGCTTTCCTCTGTCTCGCGGCCGCCGCGTGCGGTCCCCCACCCGGATCGCTGCAGCCAGCGCAGCCACGGCCCATGACTCTGCCGCACACCATCATCCCCGTCCCCGCGCAGGTGGAGCTGGCGGGCGCGGGCTCCTTCGCCATCACCGCCGCCACGCGCATCGTCGTCGATGCCGGCTCGGACGAGGCCGCCTGGATCGGCGAGCACCTGGCCGGCATCCTCCGTCCCGCCACCGGACATCCGCTGCCGGTATCGGCGGACGCGGACGCGGCCGGCGGCACGATCGCGCTGCGGATCGATCCGGGGAACGAGGCGCTCGGGGAGGAGGGGTACGCGCTGACGATCTCGCCGGACTCCGTGCGGCTGGCGGCCAGCCGGCCCGCGGGGCTGTTCCGCGGCGTGCAGACGCTCCGGCAGCTGCTCCCCGCCCAGGTGGAGTCGGAGCAGAGCGTGACGGTGCGCGGTCCGTGGACCCTGCCGGCCGGCGTGATCGTGGACCGGCCGCGCTTCGCCTGGCGGGGGGCCATGCTGGACGTGGCGCGCCACTTCTTCACCGTGCACGAGGTCAAGCAGTACATCGACGCGCTGGCGCTGTACAAGATCAACGTCCTGCACCTGCACCTGTCGGATGACCAGGGATGGCGCATCGAGATCACGTCGCGGCCGCGGCTGGCGCAGGTGGGCGGAAGCACGCAGGTGGGCGGCGGGCCGGGCGGCTTCTACACGCAGGCGGAGTACGCGGAGATCGTCCGCTACGCGCAGGAGCGCTACATCACCGTCGTCCCGGAGATCGACATGCCGGGGCACACCAACGCCGCGCTCACCGCCTACCCGGAACTGAGCTGCGGCAGACGGCCACCGGAGCCGTACACCGGCATCGAGGTGGGCTTCAGCGCGCTGTGCGTGGACCGGGAGGACACGTACGCCTTCGTGGACGACGTGATCCGCGAGCTCGCCGCCATCACCCCCGGACCGTACCTGCACGTCGGCGGCGACGAGGTGGAGACGCTGAGCCATGACGACTACGCGCGCTTCATCGAGCGCGTGCAGGAGATCGTGGACCGGCACGGCAAGCGGATGGTCGGCTGGGAGGAGGTCGGCAAGGCCGCGCTCCGCCGCACGACGCTGGTGCAGCAGTGGAAGGGCGATTCCGCCGCCGCGGCGGTGCGGCACGGCGCGCGGCTGATCCTCTCGCCCGCGTCGAAGGTCTACCTCGACATGAAGTACACGCCCGACACGGAGATCGGGCTGGACTGGGCGGGACTGGTGGAGGTGCGGGACGCGTACGACTGGGACCCGGCGGCCTTCCTGCAAGGCGTCGGCGAGGCGGACGTGATCGGCGTGGAGGCGCCGCTCTGGACGGAGACGGTGAAGAACCTGACCGCGGCGTACTACCTGGCCTTCCCCCGCCTCCCCGCCGTCGCCGAGCTGGGGTGGAGCCCGGCCTCCGCACGTGACTGGGAGAGCTTCCGCCTGCGCCTTGCCGCCCACGCGCCCCGCTGGCACCTGCTGGGCATCAACTACTACCGCTCCCCGCAGGTGCCCTGGGAGCGGTGACCGGACCCGCTCCCGGCTGGTTCCGGAGGCATCCGGCTCGACGAACGGCATCACACTGCGTCCGCGCGGGGGCCCCTCCCCCCGGCCCCCTCCCCGCTCGTTCCTCGCGGAGAGGGGGAGAACTGCGTCGTGCTTCGCCCGGGTCCCTCACCCCCGGCCCCTCTCCCGCAAACTGCGGTAGAGGCGAGTGGGTCCATCGCAATGCCTGCCTCTTGCTCCACCAAAACCCGGCCCCTGTCGTCCTGAGCCTGAGAGAGTGTTGCCAAACCGCACCCGAGCCTTGTCTTCCTGAGGGAGGCGCCGCGCCTGCCCTGGCGTTCACACCGCACTCTGGCGCCGACCGAAGGATCTTGCCGGCAGAGTCGAGGGGCTGGCTTCGTACCGCGGGAGCCAGCCC
>DATAAG010000361.1:0-15279 GCA_036260235.1 Longimicrobium sp. | reverse complement strand
ACAGGCCAAACTCTGCTCACTCTGCTGACTCTGCGTGAGGTTCTTTCTTTCCGGATGTGGCAGGAGATTCTTTCCGAGGTTGATCAGCCGCCGCAGACGGGCCGGCCGGGCGCGGGCGGGCCCACGACCATGGCGGTGCTGAGCGGCACCAGCGAGCCGAACACGCCCACGCCGTCGCCCACGATGCTGGAGATGCGCACCAGCCCCGACGGATTGAACGAGCCGCCGCGCACGCCGTTGATGTAGTTGCGGTCCGCCGCGGCCACCACCACCCGCACGTTCACGTCCTCCGGAAAGCCGCCCTGCAGCAGCCGCAGGAAGTCCTGGTTGTAGTCGAAGCGGTCGAACACGCCGAACTCCGCCGGCAGCACGATCGACGTGTCGCTGGCGGAGACGGAGATGCCGATCAGCTCCACCGGCGCACGCGGGGTGACGCTGTCCGGCAGCCCCGTGCCGATGATCTGCATGGGCGCGATGTATCCCCACGCGCCCGCGGCCTGCGTCCAGGTGAGCGGAAACAGCGTGCGCGGCGGCAGCGCGCACGGCGCCGGCGGCTCGTCGTTGAAGCGGGAGACCGGCACGCCGCGCAGGGTGAAGTCGCCCGGCACGGTGGTGCGGCCGCGCGCCACCTCGCCGCGCGCGGTGCGGACGGAGAGCTCGTACGTCTGCCCCGGCACCACCCAGCGCCCCGCGGTGTTGGGCGAGCCGTAGCACGAGCCCCGGACCTGGATCGCCTCTTCCGAGCCGATGTAGTCCGGGTCGATGGAGTAGCAGGTGAGGTCCGTCCGCTCGCGGAAGGTGACGCGCAGGCCGTCGCCGCGCGTGACCACCACCTCCGCGCCGGACTCGCCCGCGGACGCGCCGCCCTGCACGGAGCGGTGCAGCAGGATGAACTGCATCCGCGCGTCCGTCCGCAGCACCGCCTCCACCACCAGCCGGTCCTCGCTGGCGGGGATGCTCACGTCCGCGATGGTGCAGGCGGGCGCCATTATCACGGGTGCCGCGATGAGCAGCGTCCTGAACCGCCGCGGCTCAAGACAAAAACGCATGGCAGAGTCCTTCAAGAGTTTCCTTTCCGGCTCCGGATGAGCCGCTTACCGTGTTGTCCGGGTCGAAGACATGGGACGGATTCCGACGCGGAGGTGTTCAATGACCATGCCCCCGGTGCAGGTGCAAGCTCCGGCAGAACTCCGGGCAGATCGCGCCGCATTCGCATGGAACCTCCTTACGGAGCTTCGCAAGGAACTTATCGAAACGCAGTCGCTGCGAACCCGGGTGATCGGGTTGAAGGTGGCCTTCGTGAGCGCCGCCGCCGGGTTGATCGCAGGGCTGCAGCAGGTGAATCCGATGCTGATGGTGGTGCCCGCCTTCGCCGCGATCTTCTTCGACGTGCTGACGAACAGCTACAGCTTCTCGGTGAAACGGATCGGCTGGTACATCCGCGTGTACCTGGAGCCGATACTCCGCGGGGAATACCAGATCGACGAGCGTACCCCGATGTGGGAAGAGTTCATGCGCTGGTCGAGCGCGCGCCAGTACTCGGCGACGCTTGGGAATCTCGGCTTTACCTTCCTTGCGTGCGCTGCTGCAGCCGTAGCGCTGTCCCCGTTTGATACCCCGTTGTCCCGTAGTCTGGGGGCGGTGCTGCTGTTGTTGTTCGTGGCGGATGTCTGCCACTCGGACTTCGTCAAGCGGGGCAAGTTCGAGCAGCCGAAGCAGAGGGTGCAAATCCCGTCCGTCCACAAGCCATCGCCTGCGGCAGATCCGCAGACCTGACGTACGGGACACATCAGACGGATACCTTCCGGTCCGGCATCAGAAGCTCGCCTCCATCGCATCTTGGATGCCTGTCGGTGGATTGGGCCACGGAATTGCCACTCGGAGTTGCGGCCCTTCAACCATCGGCAACTCGGCAACAGCTACCGGAGAGTCTAGTTGCCGCTCGCCTACGGCATCCCACCATTCCGCCCGGAAATTCCACCCAGATGCGCCCTCCGCTGCACGTATCGTCTGGACACCACATGCGGGAGAGAACGGGCCGCTGGGAGGAGCATGGCGGGCAGTGATGGCTACCATGCTCCAGATTATGCCGCTCGCCCAAGTGTGTGTTCCTGGCTTTTGACGGGAGTTTTGGCCACGGGAGAGAGGTGGGGGCCGAATGCAGGCTGATCTGGAATCTCTCACGCGTCGTGTCTCACCACTCGTCGGGCGGCAGACTGGGTCGGATTACTTCCTCATCGATGGACCGCAGCACGTCCGCCAGCCGGGCATACCAACCCTCCAGGGCTGCGCAGGCACTTTCCACGTCCGCGAACAACGTGGGGTCCAGCGCTGCCGATTGGGCTGCCAGCCGGAGCACACCGACGTAGCGGGCAAACAGGACCGCGTCCCCATCCATGTCGCCAGGATCGGCGGCGTGCTCCCAGCCTGCCCAGCCGGGAACCAGGTCGGCCGCGTCGAGGACGATCGCCCGGAACAGGTCCACGACATCACCATCGATGAAGCCCAGCAGGTCCGACACCGGTCCTCCCTGCGCCTCGAGGGCGGCGTTCCTGTCGTAAATCCCTTGCAGTTCCCTGACACGGGACCACCCCGATTCGATGTGAGTCAGCAGGCGCGCGAACATCTCCTGCTGGTCGGGCCGCAGTTCCAGGAGCCGTGCTCTGGCATCCAGCCAGCGGGAGCCCACGCCTGCAGGCGGAAGGCGGAGGGTGTTGTGCGTCTCGCTGACCGTATCCGGCATCTCGCAGATCGACATGGTTCCCGCTCCGGCTGGGTGTACCTGCGGCAAAGAGGTGTCCGCTCGATACCTACTCACCAGCCTGAGAAATCGTCAATCCATTCAGGACGAAACGTGAAAACACGGCCACGCACGGGGATACGGCAGAGGGGGCTGTGTATCCCGGTCCTTGACCCATTTGGAACGTACAACCATTGCTGACGCTTTCGGTGCTCCTTACGTTGCGGTCCGCTTGCAGTCATGGCTGCCGGGATTCAACAACAAGGAGCATCATGAACCGTTTGCGAGTGACCGCGTTTGCGCTCACGGCGTTGGTCGGCGTGCTCGGAGGATGTGGGGATACGGGCGGGGACCTGCTCGCGCCAGAAACCGTACACCGCAACGACATCTTCGCGACGGAGATGCCGGCGCGCGGTGGAGGTTGGGCAGACAATGGCCACGAAAGTGCTACCGTGAGTGATTCGACAGTCTCGCGCGGGGGTGGATGGGTTGGATCAGGCCATTGATCTGGTGGGGTTGCGCGGGCTCATTCGGTAGGGTACCACTCCGGCGGCACCACTCTGCTCACTTGCGGGGCGGGTAGCTTACGGAGTTTCTGCAGCAAGCGCTCCGTCACGGCCTCAACGGCATCTCCCTCCAGAGGCACCCGGTCCACATCGCCGGGCGTGCGCGACGCAATTTTCTGGAGCAGCGCGGATGCGACGCGGGCAGTCGCTTCGTCGCGCCGCTTGAGGGCAAGATCCAGGGCGCGAGTCGCCAGGGCGTGCGCTCGCTCCCAATCCGCAAACGACCGCGCGCCTTCAGCCAACTGGTACAGCGCGTTGGCAGATCCTTCGCCAGCGACCGCCACCATCCCCAGAACTGCACTGGCCTGCCGCTGAAACCGGATGTGGTCCCGGACCGCCGCCGCCGACCGGGCGAGAGCAGAGCGGACATACACGCTCATCCGCTGACCTTCGACGTGTGGCAGGATCTGCTCGAACAAGGGGAGCGCGCTGGAGAAGTGGCCCTCCCGCATCAGGAAGAAGCCCGCGTCGTACACCAGGCCGGGGAAGCGGGGGTGATCCACGCGATAGTAGTCGGCAGCTCGCTTCAGGTGTTGAAGCGACTCGCTCTTGCGCCCCAGCTCGTACGTGACCGCCACCAGGTTGTGGAACGCTGCCGCTGCGAGCGACCGGCGGCCGTTCCGCAGGGCAGCACGCGCAGCCCTCAGATAGTGCGTTTCGGCCACACCATGATGGCCCAGATCGAACTCCAGATTCCCCAGGCCCAACTGTGCGTTCGCAAGGTCGATCAGGTTCCCCGCCAACCTGCCAAGTCTCGCCGCGCGCCGATACCAGATCGCCGCACGCTGGTGCTCTCCCTTGCGCCTGCACAGGCGTCCAGCCGTGAAGGATCGGACGGAACTATCCAGTTCGAGCCGGGCAGCGAGCTCGGCGAACTGTACTGCCGTCTCCATCATTCCGTTCGCCTCTGCCCACAGAGCGATGGTATGGCACGCGCTTCCGACTTCAGGTACTTCGGCCAGTTCCGGAAGCGTGTGAACCGCCCACAGAGCGTTGATAGCAATCTGAATCTCGGGCGCGTCGCGACTTGCAAACGCGACCAGGTCGGGGTCGGTGTCCTCCTGCAAGCGGAAGAGGCCCCTCCGCTGGTGCGGGTCAGCCGTTCCCCATAACAGGGCATCCGAACCGCAGCGCCAGAGCACAAACCCCAGCGGGCCTAGACGCTCCTGCAACACCGCCCAATCAGGCCACGCCGTCGTTGGCGGCGGAGGGACGGGTGAGAACCGCCTGTGGCCGCGCGGTGCACCACGTGCTGTGTTTTCTGCTTTCTCGGCGGATCGTGAGATGAGCGGTTCGGCCATTGTGAGCAGAGTAAACGCGGTCGCTGTTCAGGAACCATAATCCACCCCCACCATTTCGCGCCAGAGAAACCGTACGGCCGCACGAGCAAGCTCACAAAATCGAGCTATCGCTGGCGTACTGGCGTGATCACGATAGAATGGAGCCTGGTACCGGCGGCTCACCTGCAGCAACCCGGCTCGAACGCACTCTGATCAGGAATGAACTTGTGCGCGTTGCTAACCCTTCCACGCGAGGGTCACAACCCATGCTGAAAGGCAAACCGTTCCTTGTAGTGGCCGCAATAGCCGTTATGACGGCTGGATGCCAGGCTCCGCCCACGTGGAACGATGTCGCGAGCGACGGTCCGCTGCTCGGCGGCCAGACGCTGGGGTCTGGCCACAGGAGCGACGGTGACAGCAGTGGATCAGCGGAAGCAACTTCCTCATCCGGCGAGACGGATACCCGGAGCGGCAACCTGTTCGGATCGGGAACGTAGTTTCGCTCCGCGCGTGTGACGCGTGGTCAGAAGCTCGCCTCCACTCCGATGCTGGGGAGGAGGGGGAACATGCTGATGCCGCTGCGGGTGGGCGGGGTCTTGTCGTAGTTGAAGAAGTAGAACAGCACGTTGCGCTGGTTGTAGACGTTCAGCACCTGCACGTACGGGGTGAAGGTGCCCCAGCGGCGCACGTACGGGCGGCGCACGGTCACGTCCATCCGGTGGTAGGCCGGGTAGCGCTCGCGGTTGCGGTCGCCGGGGACGATGTAGTACGGCACCTCGGGGTCGTCGCTCTCCGCGCGGGGGACGCGGTAGCCGCCGTCCGCCACGTCCGTCTCGAAGCTCACCACCTGCGCCACCGGCCGCGTGTACGGCGTGCCGGTGCCGTAGTTCCAGCGCAGCCCCGCCTCCAGCGCGGCCGGCAGCCGGTACTGGAGGACGACGTCCACGTCCACCCGGCGGTCGAAGATGGGCGGAAAGGTCACCGTCTGCGGCACGCCGTCGATCCCCGCCGCCAGCGGATCGGGGAACGACCGCTCCGCGCGCAGCAGGCTGACGGTCGTCCATCCCGTCAGCCGGCCGGTGCTGCGGCGCACCAGCAGGTCCAGCCCGTAGGAGTCGCCCTCGCCCGTCAGCAGGTCGTCGCCGGGATGGTTGGGATCGTCGGCGATGTTGAAGTCCGTCACGCCCTCGTAGGTGCGGTAGTACGCCTCGGCGGACGCATACCATCGATCTCCCCAGTATTTCTCGATCCCCACCTGCACCTGGTCGCTGACGATGGGCGGCACGTTCTCGTCCGCGAGCACCCAGGTGTCGTTGCTCACGGGGAGCGCCTCGTCGCGGATGGAGTGCAGGAACTGCACGTAGCGGCCGACGGCCACCTTGACCGCGGCGTTGCGCTCCCGCCCCAGGAAGCGCTTGACGGCCAGCCGCGGCGACAGCAGCACGCAGGTGCGGTTGGGCCGCGGCGCCACCTCTCCGCCGGCGTCCGGCTCGTCGATCTGCACCTCTCCGCCGCCCGCGCAGGCGCCGGCGTTGCTGCGCGCCACGTCCGCGCGCAGGCCAGGCTCCACGATCCACGCGGGGGTGGGGTGCCAGCGCACCTGCCCGTACGCGGCGCCGAAGGTGCCGTTGCGCCCGTTGCCGAAGAAGCTGGTCCCGCCGGCGTCCGCGCGGTTCTCGTACTCCATCCACGTCACCTCGCCGCCGGCCTGGGCGGTCAGGGAGCCGCTCAGCTGGCGGGTGACGTCGGAGCGCAGCGCCGCCTCCATGATGCTGGAGGTGAAGCGCGTGTCGTCGAAGTCGGGAAAGACGACGGAGGCGGCGTAGCGCGAAAAGCCCAGCCGCGTCTCGCCCACCGTGCGCGCGTCCAGCGGCTGCGTCCAGCGCAGGCCCGCCATGTTGTTCCCCCAGTCCCACCGCACGCGCAGGATGCTGTCGTCCTCGTCGCCGCCCGGCGCCTCGAAGTCGGACAGGTCCAGCACGTCCTCGCCGGTGTAGCCGCTGAACTGCAGCCGGCCGCCGCCGCGCAGCTCCATGGTGGCGCCCGCCTGCAGGTCCGTCAGGTGGTAGGGAAAGTCGGTGACGGGGCGCAGCAGCGCGTCGAAGTACGAGCGGCGCCCGGCCAGGAACCCGCGCGCGCCGCCGGGAAGGCCCCCGCGCACGGCCAGGCGGCTGGCCAGCACCGAGACGCCCACGTCCGCGCCCAGCTCACCGTCCCCCGCGTCGCTCTCCACGGTGAGCACGGAGGAGACGCGCCCGCCGTACTCCGCCCCGAATCCGCCCGAAAGCAGCTCCGCCCGGGCGATGACGTCGGAGTTGAAGACGCTGAACAGGCCGCCCAGGTGGAACGGGTTGAAGATGGGAAAGCCGTCCAGCAGGATGAGGTTCTGGTCCGACGAGCCGCCGCGGACGTTGAAGGCGCTGGAGAAGTCGGAGGTGGAGACCACGCCGGGGAGCACCTCCACCGCGCGCAGCACGTCCGCCTCGCCCAGGCCGGGGAGGACCTTGATCTCGTCGCCGGTGATGACGCGGGTGGTGGTGCCGCCCTCCGTCTCGAAGCGGGTGCGCTCGCGCTCCGTGTCGCGGCGGCTGCGCACCTCCACGGGATCCAGCACCACCGCCTGGTCCGCCAGCCGCAGTTCCACCCGCCGCTCCTCCGCCCCGACGGTCACCTGCGCCACCGCGGCGGCGTAGCCCAGGCGCGTGGCGCGCAGGGTCCACGTCCCCGCGCGCAGGCCGGTGAGCCGGTACGCGCCGTCCGCGCCGGAGGTGGTGCGCCGCGCGCCGCCTCCGGACGCGGGGGTCGCGGTGACGGCGGCGCCCTCCACCGGCTCGCCCGCGGGGTTCAGCACGCGGCCGGAGACGGCGGCGGCCTGGGCGGACAGCCCCGCCGGGACGAGCGCCAGCGCAACGGCCAGGGCGAACGACGCGAGAAGGCGGAGCGGGATGGGGAAAGCGATGGATCGCAAGGGATGGTTCCTTCGGGTGATGCGGATCCCGCGAACAGCGATCGATGCCTGTTGCGAATCAACTCCGGTAACTGGTTCCGCGGAACTCGCCACCACGCTCCGGAGGCCGCGATGCAGTCCGCGCAGGCGGACTTTGCGACGTTCCAGCGGCGACTTCAGTCGCTGCAAGCACGGGCGCGGCGAGGACCGGTTTGGATTCGCAATGAGCATAGATGGCCGCGACCTGAAAGCGATGAAATCGCCGCGACGACCACGCGCTGTCCGCCTCGCGGACAAACGGCGCGAACGCGCCGATACCAACGCGCGGGGGAAAGGGTCCCTGACGACGCGGCCCCTCCCCCGGCCCCTCCCCGCGCAAACTGCCGCGCGGAGAGGGGGGAAATCATCTGGCCGACCAGCTACCCGCGTCATCACCGCACTTGCGGCGGCGAGGAGCGGGTGGGAAGTTGGGGGCCGGCGCCGCGAGGGGCCAGATGCGCGGCCGGAATCATCCCCGTTCCCCCGTTCCAGGGTTGGTTTTCCGATGGAGATGTCGCCCCGGCGGCTGGTGAGCATCCGCCGCTACGTGCCCGCCGACCGCATCCCCGAGTACGCGGAGCTGTGGACGGCGCTGTACCATGCCGCCACCGCCCGCGGCGCGCACGCGTGGGCGTTCGCCTCGGCGGACCACCGCGACACGTACCTCGAGTTCCTGGAGTTCGGCGAGGACACGGACGTGCGCAGCGACACGCGGGTGGTGGCGGCCATCGAGGCGCTGCACGTGAAGTTCGGCGAGCCGTACCCCGCGCCGCTCACGCTGGAGCAGTGGGTGGCGCTCCCCACGCCGCCCTCGGTGGGGGAATGAGCGACCGCGCCCGCCTGCTGGTGCTGCTGCTGGAGCGTTCGTTCCGCACGGGCGACTTCGTCCTCGCGTCCGGGGCGCGCAGCAGCTACTACATCGACTGCCGCACGACGACCACGCACGCGGAGGGGCAGGCGCTGGTCGGGCGGATGGGGCTGGCGCTGCTCCGCTCCGCCGGCCTTGCCCCCGCCGCCGTCGGCGGGCTGACGATGGGGGCTGACCCCGTGGCATACGCCATCGCCCATGCGTCGTGGCTGGCAGGCGATCCCGTGCATGCGTTCTCCGTGCGCAAGGAGCCCAAGGCGCACGGCACCGGAAAGCGCGTGGAGGGGTGCTTCGCGTCCGGCGACCGCGTGGTGGTGGTGGAGGACGTGGTCACCAGCGGCAAGAGCGCGCTGCAGGCCTGCGACGCGGTGGAGGCGGAGGGCGGCACGGTGCTCGGCGTGATCGCCCTGGTGGACCGCGAGGCCGGCGGCCGCGAGGCGATCGAGGCGCGGGGCTACGCCGTGCATACGATCTTTCGGGTCGGGGAACTGCTGGCGGCGGACGGGGGCAGAGGGAATAGGGAATAGGGAATAGGGAACAGGGAACAGGGAACAGGGAACAGGGAACAGGGAACAGGGAACAGCCTGCTCGGGGCCGCGAAGTCGGCGAGTGGGACCCAACCTCGCGCGGGCCCCTCCACCCTACGAGCGAATCAACTCGCCGCTGGAAAATCGCGAAGTCCACCTGCGCGGACTGCACGGGCGAGATCCCGACGCGGATCAGGCCACGAGGGTCGGACAGCGGATTCCTCAGTCGGCGCCAGGGCTCCGCGCGAGCCGGGTCCACGCGGCGCTTTCCTTCGGAATGACAGTTCCGGGCAGAGATGAAGTCTCCCCTCTCCCGGCCCTCTCCCGCGCGGATCGCGGGAAAGGGGCCGGGGTGAGGGCCACCGCAGTTGAAGCCCCGCGCAGTTTGCGGGGCTTTCCGCTTTTGTAGCCGCGGCTTCAGCCGCCCGGGCACGGGGGTGGCGAATTTACCTCCGCGGTGCGACTCACCGGGATGGCACTCACGCACTCACGCACTCACGCACTCACGCACTCACGCACTCACGCACTCGTTCCTCGCACTGATCTTGCCGCACACTTCGGCCCGTCCGTCCCGCCACCCGCACACGCACCCGTGAGCACGACGCCGGAGGCACGCACCCGCGACCACGACGCGCAGTTCGGCCGCGCCCGCGACGGGGTGGCCGTGCTGTCGGCCGACTGGCGCATCCGCTACGCCAACGCCTCGCTGCTGGAGATCCTGGACCTGCTGGGCGGCCGCGGGGGCGTGCAGACCTTCTGGGACGCGCTCCCCGGCTGGGAGGAGACAGAGGAAGCCGCGGAGCTGCGCCGGTCCATGCAGTCGCGCACGCACGCCCGCTTTCGCATCGACCGCGCGCGCGGCGGCGGGCACGCGTGGGAGGTGACCGTGGAGCCGCTGGACAGCGGCGAGCTGCAGGTGCGCCTGCGCAACGTGACGGCGCAGGCGTAGATGGAGGAGATGGAGCGTCGCGTCCAGGCGGTCCACGGCGCCGTGGCCGACCTGGAGCGGCGGGCGCTCTTCGACGTGCTGGACACCCTTCCCGTGGGCGTGGTGGTGGCGGAGGCGCCGTCCGGCCGCATCACCTACCTGAACCCCGCGGTCACCCGCCTCACCGGCCGCGCCGCGGACGAGCTGATGGCCGTCGGCGTGGACGACTACGGCGCCCGGCTGCCCATCCACCGCCCCACCGGCGAGCCCTACCCCCCGGCCGAGTAT
Source organism: Longimicrobium sp. (assembly GCA_036260235.1). GTDB lineage: Bacteria > Gemmatimonadota > Gemmatimonadetes > Longimicrobiales > Longimicrobiaceae > Longimicrobium. Next base: position 5,096 of record DATAAG010000361.1, on the reverse strand, counting down.
CCCCTGACGCGCGCGCTGGCCGGGGAGCCCTCGCGCGACGTGGAGATGGTGCTGCGCCTGCCGGACGGCGGCGAGCGCACGGTGCTGGTCTCCGGCGTGCCCCTGCGCCACGCGGACGGCCGGGTGGAGCGGGCGATGGTGGTGTTCTACGACATCACTGACCGGCTGAAGCTGGAGCGCGCGCTCATCGAGCGCACCCGCGAAGCGGAGCACGCCGCCGCCGACGCCGCCCTGCGCGCGGAGGAGAGCCGCGCGCTGCGCGAGATGGGGCGCGCCCTGGTCTCGTCCCTCGATCCCGAGGACGTGCTGCGGCTGGCGGGACAGAACGCCATGGAGCTGCTGGGCGCCCGCGGCAGCTTCTTCGCCGCGCCGGTGCCGGGGACGGAGGAGATGCGCATCCTTCCCGCCCAGGGGGTGCTGGCGGAGCTGGACGGCACCCGCGCGCCCCTCGCCGGCTCCGCCACCCTGCTGGTGCTGCGCGAAGGGACGCAGATCTTCAACGACCCCGAGCGGCTCCCGGCCGACAACCCGCTCCTGCCGGCGGTGCGGCGGCTGGGGCTGCAGAACATGCTCATGGTCCCCGTGCGCGCGTACGGCGAGACGCTGGGGGTGCTGGGGGTGGTGGACCGCGCCGGCGCGTTCCGGGACGAAGACGCGCGGCTGCTGGAGGCGTTCGCGGACTCCGCCGCCCTGGCCGTGCACAACGCGCGGCTCTACGCGGGCGAGCACCGGCGGGCGGAGGTGAACCGCGCCCTGCTGCGCGCGGCCGAGGTGCTCACCTCCACCCTCAACCCGGCGGAGGTGATGGAGCGGATGGTCTCGCTGGCCGGCGAGTTGGTGGGGGCGGACGGCGCCGGCCTCACCCTGTACGGGGGCGAGGGCGGACGGGAGGTGCGGATCGGGGTGGCCTCGGGGCTGCTGGAGCCGCTGCGCGGGATGGGCGGCCCCGCGGAGGGAAGCCTGACCGACGAGGTGTTCCGCCGCGGCACGCCCATGGTGTTCTCCGCGTCCGACGCGGACCGGCACGCCAGCGTCGCCTGGCTGGGGCGGGTGGGCGTGGAGCACTACGCGGTCTTTCCCCTGCGCGCGGGCGAGGAGCGACTGGGCCTGCTGGGGCTGGTGCGCGCCCCGCATCGCCCGCCGTTCACCGCGGAGGAGATGGACACGCTGGCGCTGCTGGGCGACCAGGCGGCGCTGGCGGTGCGCAACGCGCGGCTGTACGAGTCCGCGCAGGCCGCCAGCCGCGCCAAGGACGAGTTCCTGGCGATGATGAGCCACGAGCTGCGCACGCCCCTGAACGCGCTGGCCGGCTTCAGCAGCCTGCTGGAGGAGGGGATCTACGGGCCGATCAACGAGGCGCAGCGGGGCGCGCTCCGGCGGATGCGGACGGCCCGACAGCACCTGGTGGAGCTGATCGACCAGGTGCTGGACATGGCCCGGGTGGAGGCGGGGACCCGGCGGGTGCAGGCGGAGCCGGTCTCGCTCCCCACCCTGGTGCGGGAGGCGGGCGAGGCGCTGCGGGGCGCCGCGGACGCGCGGGGGCTGTCGCTGCGGGTGGAGGTGCGCGACGACCTTCCCGTCGTGAGCACGGACGCGGGAATGGTGCGGCAGATCCTCACCAACCTGGTGGGGAACGCGGTCAAGTTCACCGAGCGCGGCGGCATCACCGTGCGGCTGCACCCCTGTGGAGAGGACGTGTGCCTGGAGGTGGCGGACACCGGCCCCGGCATTCCGCCGGAGCTGCAGGAGCGCGTCTTCGAGCCCTTCTTCCAGGTGGACCCCTCCACCACCCGCCGGGAGGGCGGCGTGGGGCTGGGCCTGGCCCTCAGCCGCGAGTTCGCCCGCCTCCTCGGCGGCGAGCTCACCCTCCGCAGCGCCCCCGGCCAGGGCAGCACCTTCACCCTGCGCCTGCCGGCGGGACAGGTTTGATCACTCGCCTTCTGCGTACGCATTGACCGCACCCGGCAGGCGGCCCTGCCGCGGCATCCTTCCGCCACGCCCGCGGTTGCGGATACGCACCTCGTCACCGTCGTCCCATTCAACGTGCGTTGTCTTCCCGAGAGGGTATTGCTAGCCCGGGTCCCAACGACAAGCGTTTGTTTTCCTGAGTGGGTGTTGCCAAACCGCCGCGAACGCGCGTTGTCTTCCTGAGGGAGCGCCACACGGAAACCGCGTACGCACAACCGCTTGCGCGCGACCGAAGGATCTTCTCTCCGTCACCCGGGGCTGGCTCCCGCGGTACGAAGCCAGCCCTTCGGCTCTGCCGGCAAGATCGTTTGGTCGGCGCCAGAGTACCGTGCCCGGCGGAAGGTTGCGCGCGGCGCCTCCACCCAGGAAGACACTCGCCGTCGCGGGCTATGGCAACACCCTCTCAGGGACGGCAGTAGCCGCTGAAACCCGCATGTCCCGCCCCGGTGCGCATACATCGCCGGGCGGGATCCAAGCCGTTCCTTATCAACAGCTTGAAGAACATCGTGCCAGCCGCCGGCGACTGGTTGATGCAACCCGGTTCTTGCGCGCCGGAGGAGCGGCCTGTATGATGTTGAGAATCGTTCTCATCCGTAAACGGTTCTGATCCCTATGCGACTGCTGCTCACTCTTCTCGGCGCCGGATGCATCCTGGGATGCGCGCAGGCCGCCGCCCAGGCTCCGCTCTCCACGGAGCTTCACTTCGCCGGCGGCCCGCGGGCGAACGACACCACCGCCGCCATCCGCTTCGACGTGCCGGCCCAGCCGCTGGCCGACGCGCTGCGCGCGTACTCGCGGCAGGCGGGGGTGCGGGTGCAGCTGGACGTTTCCGCGGCGGCGGGGGTGCGCTCGCGCGCGGTCTCCGGCGCGCACACGGCCCCCGAGGCGCTGCGCCTCCTGCTGGCGGGCACCGGCCTTTCCGCGCAGTTCACGGACGGCGGCGAGACGGCGCTGGTGGCCCGCGGCGCGTCCATGGGCTCGTACACGCTCACGCCGCTCACCGTGGTGGCCCCACGCAGCCTGGGGTACGCCACCCCCCGCACCACCACCGCCACCCGCACCGACACCCCGCTGCGCGACGCACCGCAGTCCATCAGCGTGGTCACCGGCGAGCTGATCGCCGACCAGGCGATGCAGGGGATGGCGGACGTGGTGCGCTACGTCCCCGGCGTGAGCATGGGGCAGGGCGAGGGGCACCGCGACGCGCCCACCATCCGCGGCAACAGCTCCACCGCCGACTTCTTCGTGGACGGCGTGCGCGACGACGCGCAGTACCTGCGCGACCTGTACAACGCGGAGCGGGTGGAGGCGCTCAAGGGGCCCAACGCCATGATCTTCGGGCGCGGAGGCGGCGGCGGCGTCATCAACCGCGTCACCCGGCAGGCGCAGTGGGCCCCGGCCCGCACCTTCACCCTGGAGACGGGCTCGTACGGCCACCGCCGCGGGACCATCGACCTGGGGCAGGGGCTGGGGCCCAACGTGGCCGTGCGCCTGAACGGCGTGTTCGAAGACTCGGACGGGTTCCGCGACGAGTTCGGCCTGCGGCGCTACGGGGTGAACCCCACGCTGGTGGTGGCGCTGGGCTCGGGGACCACGGTGCGCGCCGGGTACGAGTACTTCCGTGACGAGCGCACGGTGGACCGCGGCATCCCCTCCTTCCAGGGGCGGCCATCGAACGCGGACATCCACACCTTCTTCGGCAACCCGGACCTGAGCGACTCCGAGGTGGAGGTGCACTCCGCGGACGCGGCCATCGAGCACGGCGTGGGGGCGGTGAGCATCCGCAACCGCAGCCGCTGGGCCGCCTACGACAAGTTCTACCAGAACAGCTACCCGGGCGCCGTGAACGCGGACGGCTCTCAGGTCACGCTCAGCGCCTACAACAACGCCACGGACCGCACCAACCTCTTCAACCAGACGGACGTGACCGCGTCCCTGGCGACGGGGCCGGTCCGCCACACGCTGCTGCTGGGGGCGGAGCTGGGGCGGCAGGAGACGGAGAACGCCCGCAACACCGGCTACTACAACGACGCCACCACCTCGGTGACGGCGCCGTTCGGCAGCCCGACCATCAGCACGCCCATCACCTTCCGGCAGAGCAGCACGGACGCGGACAACCGCGTCACCGCCTCCGTGGCCGGCGTGTACCTGCAGGACCAGGTGCAGCTGTCGCGGCACCTGCAGGCGGTGCTGGGGGTGCGCTTCGACCGCTTCGACCTGCGCTTCCACAACAACCGCACCGACGAGACGCTGGAGCGGCAGGACGACATGGTGTCGCCGCGCGCGGGGCTGGTGGTGAAGCCGGTGGAGCCGGTGTCGCTGTACGGCAGCTACAGCGTGTCGTACCTGCCCAGCTCCGGCGACCAGTTCAGCTCGCTCACCGCGACCACGGAGACGCTGGAGCCGGAGCAGTTCACCAACTACGAGGTGGGCGCCAAGTGGGACGTGCGCCCGGACCTGGCGCTCACGGCGGCGGTCTACCGGCTGGACCGCACCAACACCTCCGCTCCGGACCCCAGCGACGCCACGAAGGTGGTGCAGACAGGCGAGCAGCGCACCACGGGGTGGGAGCTGGGCGCCGCGGGGAACGTGACGGAGGCGTGGCAGGTGACCGCGGGCTTCGCGCAGCAGCGCGCGCGCATCACCAGCCGCACCGCCGCCGCGCCCGAGGGCGCCGTGGTGCCGCTGGTGCCCAGGCGGACCCTGTCGGTGTGGAACCGCGTGCAGGTGCTGCCCTCCATCGGCCTGGGGCTGGGGGTGCTGCACCAGACCAAGATGTACGCGGCCATCGACAACACGGTCACGCTGCCGGGCTTCACCCGGGCGGACGGCGCGGTGTTCGTGCGGCTCACCCCGGCGCTGAGCGCGCAGCTGAACGTGGAGAACCTCTTCGACGAGCGGTACTATCCCACGTCGCACGGCAACAACAACATCCTCCCCGGCGCGCCGCGCACGCTGCGCCTCTCGCTCACCACGCGCCGCTGAGCGCCGGTATCGGTGGATGAAAACGAAGACGGCCCTCCGCGTGGGGGCCGTCTTTCGTTCCTGGCGCAGGCCATCACGGGAAGCAGAGCTTCAACGATTTTGCCTCACACGGAGTCAACGGAGGTAACGGAGTTTTTTGCTAC
>DATAAG010000360.1:0-3275 GCA_036260235.1 Longimicrobium sp. | reverse complement strand
CTCGCATGACTCGCCCACCTCCCCCAAAAACCCCTGGGGGAGGTTGATGGGGACGAGAGATTCGTGCGAGACGTCTTTCGTCCTACAGGATCGGCGCAGCCGTTAAGGACTCAGAATGACAGTTTATTCGGATCCGGTATACACCGGGAATCGCTGGGCCCGCGGCGGAGCGACACCACCCCCGGGCTCATCACGCTCACGCACTCACGCACTCACGTACTAAAAACGAGGAGGGGCGCCCTGATGGCGCCCCTCCCGTTCCAGCGGATGCACCGGGTGAGGATTACTCCTCGCCGCGCACCCCGCCGGCCTTCACGTCCAGCTGGTACGGCTGGAACTCGCACCCCGGACGCACCGGCACGTACACCACCTCCGGCGTGCCCGTGGCACCCGCCTCGGCGAACACCGACACACCCTGGTACTCGCCCACGCGGGTCACCTCGTTCACCCCCAGCACCCGCGGCAGTCCGTACCGCACGTACCGGCGGCCGTTCACCGTGATCGCCTCGTTGTTGATGTACCACGTGGCGTTCGCAGCGTACCCCGTCGTCGCCGGGTACACCGTCGAGAACGGCTGCCCGTTCACCGTGGTGTCACCGCGCGTCGTGTTGTACCGCGCCGTCACTTCCGTCAGCATCCCGTTCTGCACCACGCACACCCGGATCTCCCGGTCCGCCGGCGGCGGCGGAGGCGGCGGAGGCGGCGGCGGTGGCGGCGGCGGGGGCGGCGGCGGAGGCGGCGGGGGCGGCGGCGGCGGCGGCGGCGGAATCAGGTTGCCGAACATCGCCTTGAGCCCCAGCACCAGCCGCGGCGTGATGGTGATCGCGTCCTCGGCGTTCTGCGCGTTCTCGTTCACGTGCGCCGGCGAGTCGTACACGTGCACCGCGCCCTCCAGGAACAGCGCCAGCGCGCTCCCCAGCGGGAACAGGTCCACGCCGAAGCCCGCCGTGCCCTGCCCGGTGGTGGCCAGGCTGGGACGGTCGCTCACGCACACCCCCGAGGCCGGCCACCCGCCCAGCCGCAGGCACCCCGGATACGCGCTCTCCCCGGCGATGTTGGCCGTGTAGCCGCCGCCGCCCAGGAACAGGTAGAGGGACGACATCAGGTTGGAGGCGTCTTCCCGCGCGATCCACGGACGGAACACCAGGTCCAGGTCGTACAGGTAGCTGTTCACCACCCAGCCGAAATCGTCGAACTCCTCCTCGTCGTCACCCTCCGGCAGGTGCTGCGGCATGTACGCGCCGTGCAGCCGCAGGCCGATGGTGGGCGTGAAGAAGAACGCCGCGGTGGCGCCGAAGATCGGCGACACCCCGGGGGCGAAGCCTTCGTCCCCGATGTCGAACCAGTCGGTGGTGAACGCACCGCCGCCGTAGATCCCCAGGTCGAAGGCGCTGGCGCGTCGGCCCATCATGTCGTCCTGCGCCCTCGCCTCCCCTCCCGTCCCCGCCACCAGCGCGGCCGCCAGGAGTGATGTCAGCAATCGTCTCATACGTCTTCTCCGAACCGGGTGATGGATCTTCTCTCCTCTCCTGCTGCCGCCGGGCCGTCCGCGGCCGCGGCGCGGGAGCCGGCCGACGGGGCCGCTCCCGGGGTACCGCCCGTCTTTGCCTGGTTCACCTCCTTGTCCGTGGCGTGAAGGGTCCCGGCCCGGGACCGCGAATCAGAAGGCGACCAGCACGCCGCCCAGCACCGCGCCGTAGGCCGCGTGGCCGGCCACCACCGCCCACGGGGTGGCGCGGCCCCAGCGCAGGCCAAAGCGCCCCGGCGGCGGCAGCCGCCCCTCCCTGATGCACGTGCTCACCCGCTCCAGCAGCGGAAGGGCCGCCGCGGCGGCGGCGCCCACCAGCACCCCCGCGACGGTCCCCGTTCCCCACCCTGCACCGCCCATCACGCGCATGAGCCCGTAGAACAGCGCGGGAAGCAGCGTCACGCCCAGGCCCAGGAAGAGAAGGAAGCCCACCGTCTCGGTGGCGGGAACGCTGGGGTCGCGAAAGAACAGGCATCCCAGCTGGGTGGTGGGGCTGAACCGCGTCCATTCGAACGTCCGGAACACCCAGAACACGCAGGCCGACAGGATGGTGGCCACGAACCCCGCCCAGACGATCGCGCCTACGGATCCCCCCATTCACCCCTCGCTCCCCTGGCCACGTTGCCGCGCGGACGCCGCCGCGCGCCTGCACGTTCGGTGCCTTTCGCCGCCACAGCCGGGCGGCGGTCGCCACCAGGGACGCCGGAACGGGCCCCGGCGTCACTCCGTTCACCCCTCGCGGGCCCGCCCCGCGTCCGCGAGGGGCTCAGCCCGCGGTGCCGGCGGCGGGCGCCGGCTCGGCCGCCGCGGTGCGGCCGTCGTCGCCGCGGCGGGGCACGCGCGAGGCGTCCAGCGGCGGCAGCACGTCGTCGGCGACCACGCGCAGGGCGCGGTTGAAGATGACGTCGCTGACGCCCTCGGGGATGGCCATCACGTCCAGGTACAGGTCCACCGCCTCGTGCAGCGGCACCTCCTCGGCCAGCGCCTTGCCGAAGACCAGGGCGTTCTGGACGTGGGTCTCGAAGAGCGAGTCCTCGGCGCGGGCGGCGGCCAGGTTGATGGTCTGCCGCAGGTCGTCCTTCACGCGGCCGCGGATGCGGCGGCGCACGCGCGAGAACACGGCGTCGAAGCGCCCCTCGCCCTGGTCGCCGCGCTCGGCGCCGTCGTCCAGGTCGCTCTCGTCCTCGGAAAGGTCCAGGTTCAGCTCGTCGGCCTCGGTAAGGCCGCTGCGGCGCCCCAGGGCGGCCAGCGCGCGGCTGCCCACGTTGCGGGCCTGCTCGGGGGTAAGGCGCAGGATGCGGGCGTAGATGTCGACGGCGGAGTCGAAGGGAAGCTCTTCCGCGACGAGGTCCACCAGCGCGAGCACGTGGCGCACGTGGGTGGAAAGCAGGCGCTCCTGGCAAACGGCGGTGGTCAGGTCCACCTGCCGCTGCATCGTACGCGAGATCTTACGGGTGAGGGCCACGGGTGCTCTCTCCGGGGTTCCGGGTGGGCGCCTCCGGCGGCGGGGCGCCGGGGCGGTTCCCGGGGCGCGGAGCAAGTTCCATTCCGGGGAGGCGTTATGCGGCGGCTCTCGCGGCGCCGTGGCGAGGATCATCCATCCCCATCCCCGAAAAAAGAAAACTGCGAAGGGGCACAGAGGAACAGAGAACAGCCAGAGGAGCAGAGGATCATCCGCCGTTCCTCTGTTCCTCTGGCTTTTGCCTGCTCCTCTGCACCCCTTCGCAGTTGTTTTTTCGAATCAACC
>DATAAG010000359.1:0-3224 GCA_036260235.1 Longimicrobium sp. | reverse complement strand
CGTCGGACCTGGACCACCTGGACCCCGCGCGGGGCACGGCCGGCGACGTGGTGCAGAGCGCGGCCATCGGCGCGCCGGATCTGACGGTGGCGCGGCGCGACGTGGACGGCGCCCCCGTGCGCGTCGCCCTCCGCGGGCAGTGGGACTTCACGCCGGAGGCCCTGGCGGACGCGGTCGCCAGGGTGATGGAGGCGGAGCACGCGCTCTGGGGCGACCCCGGCGTCCCGTTCGTGGTGACGATGGCGCCGCTGGGCGGCGAGGGCGCGGGGTACTCGTACACGGGCACCGGGCGCGGCGACGCGTTCTCCGTCGCCTCCACGCCGGGCTTTTCGCTGGCGGAGGCGACGCGCTTTCTGGCGCACGAGTACATGCACACGTGGATCCCCGCGCAGGTGGGCGGCGGTCCGGCGAACGGCGAGGCGCGCGGGTTCTGGTTCTCCGAGGGGTGGGCGGACTTCTACGCCGCCCGCGCCCTGCTGCGCGCCGGCCTGTGGACGCCCGCGGACTACGCGGCGGAGCTGAACCGCGTGCTGCTGCGCTACGCGAACTCGCCCGTGCGCGACGCGCCCAACTCCGTGATCGTGGAGCGCTTCTGGACGGATCCCCACGTCCACCAGCTTCCGTACGACCGCGGGCACCTGCTGGCACTGCTGCTGGACCTCCGCATCCGCCAGCACACCCGCGGCCGCGCGGACATGGACGACGTGCTGCGGGTCCAGCGCGCGCTCGCCCGGGCCAACGCGGAGGCGGGGCGCAGCGTGGACGCGGGGACGCTGTTCCCGCTCGCGATGCAGCAGGCGGTCGGGATGGAGGACTTCTCGTGGGAGCTGGCCTGGCACGTGGACACCGGTCAGGAGACGCTGCTGGGGAGGAACCAGTTCGGCGCCTGCGCGCGGGTGGAGACGGTGTCGCAGCCGGTCTTTCACCGCGGCTTCGACATCGCGGCCACCGAGGCGGCGGGGATGCGGGTCACCGGGCTGGACCCCACCTCCCCCGCCTACGCCGCCGGGCTGCGCGAGGGAATGCGGATCGTCCGCCGCGAGGCGGGCGTCATCGGCGATGCGGGGGTGGAGCTCGTGTACCGGGTGGACGATGCGGGCACGGAGCGCATCATCCGCTACCTGCCGCAGGGAAAGGGACGGGTCACCCTGCAGCGCGTGCACCTGACGCTGGAGACCGCATCGGTGGACTGCAGGGTGGTGATGAGCGGGGCGTGATGGGCGATCCCCGGGAACGGGGCCGGGGCACGGATCATCTGAATCCCGGCCGCAGGGTCCTGCGTAGGCGTCGGCGGGAGGGGCGGACACGTCCTGCGCCGACGGCTGCGGAGGGCGTCCGGCGATCACCGCAACGAGCCGAACGATGAGCGCTCCCCATACGACGACCGTCGCGCACACGGATGCGCCGCCGTCCGGAATGGACCGTTCCGCGCCGGCCGCGGCGCGGGCGAAGATCGACGTCGCCATCGCGGCGGGGGTGGTGCTGCTGTACCTGCTGCTGAGCCTGGCGCTGCTCCCCGCGAGCGAATACCCGCGCGCCCTGGGCTACGCCTCGCTGATCTTCGCGGCGGTTGCCGCGGCGGCGTGGGCGATCGGCCCTGGGACGCCGGGGCTGGGCGTGATGGCGGTGGCGTTCGCGGCGTTCTGGGTGCTGGGGATGCCCACCCTGCCGGCCATGGGCGGCCGGTACCCCGTCGCCATGCCGCTCGCCTTCCTGGGCACCCACGCGGCGGCGCTCCTGTGGGCCGTTCTCCGCTGGCGCGCCCGCCCGCCCGGGACCATGATCGGACTGAAGGAGGCGTGGAGCGTCAGCCTGCGCTGGATCGCGAGAAAGGCGGCCCCCGCGGCGCTCCTCGTCCTGATCGGCCTGGTGGCGTCCCTGCGGGAAGTAGTGGTGTTCCTCTGGATGATCCCGGCGTACATCGCGGGGTTCGGGGCAGCCGCGACGGCGTACTGGGCGCTCCAGCGCATCGCCCACCTCGCGACCGCCCGCTACCTGATGGGCTTCCTGGCGGCCACGTGCGTGTACGGCGCCGTTGGCCCGGTCGTGTTCCTGATGAGGGACGAGCCGATGGACATCGGATTGATGGTGCTCCTCGGCGTGGTCGCGGGCGGCTTCGTGGGGCCGCCGGTGGCGTTCGTCCGGGCGCCGGAGCTCCCCGAGGCGCCGGGCGTCGACCTGAGTCCTACTCCCCGTGCCACTCGCGCGCAGCGGCGAAGAGGGCGCGCAGCCGGTCGCGATCGGCTGCGGTGAGGGCGTCGCGGAGGGCGCGCAGCTCCGCCTCCATCGCCTCCAGCGCGGGGAGCAGCGCGTCGGCGTTGTCGATGGCGATGTCGGCCCACATCTCCGGCGAGCTGCCGGCCAGGCGGGTGACGTCGCGGCCGCCGGGCCCCAGCTCCCCGCGGGCGATCCCCTGCCCCTCCAGCACGCGCGCCAGCGTGGACGAAACCGCCTGAGGGAGGTGGCTGATCCACGCGAGGTGCCGGTCGTGCTCCTCCGCGTCCACCACCTCCGGCCGGCCGCCCGCCATCGTCCACAGCTCCCGCGCCATCCGCATCGCCTCGTCGGACGTGGACGGCGCGGGGCAGAGAAAGACGCGCGCGCCGTCGAACAGCCCGGCGCGCGACGCGTCCCACCCGCTGCGGTGGTCGCCGGCCAGCGGGTGCGACCCCACGAAGCGGTCGCCGAAGCCGAGCTGTTCCGCCCGCGCCACGATCGAACGCTTCGTGCTCCCCACGTCGGTCACCAGCCCCACGCCGTCCACCCTGTCCAGCAACCAGCGCGTCAGCCGCGGTGCCTCCAGCACCGGCACCGCGAGCACGACGGCATCCACCGGCTGCGCGTCCCACGTTCCGGCGACGATCCCCCGCGTGACCGCCTTCCGGATCGTCCAGTCGTCGCGGTCCCACCCGTAGACGCGGATGCCGCGCGCGGCCAGGTCGCGCGCCAGCGATCCCCCGATCAGCCCCAGGCCCACGATGGCGACGGAGTGGAGCCGAAAGCTGTCGTCGGTCTGCATCGTACTCCCTGACGGATGTCGCACCGGCAACCCTGTCCGCAGATGGCCGGCCCCGCGGCGCCCCCATCCGGGCTACCATTACTCCCCCACCTTCCCAAAACCCCTGGGGGAAGGTTGAAGTTCGATCGTGCCGCGACAGGCATCTCACTGCGCCCGCGAGGGGCCCCTCCCCCCCGGCCCCCTCCCCGCTCGTTCCTCGCGGAGA
>DATAAG010000358.1:0-32606 GCA_036260235.1 Longimicrobium sp. | reverse complement strand
CGATCTTGCCGTTGGGCGTGAGGGGGAGCGCGTCCAGGAGCACCAGGGTCGTGGGGAGCATGTGCTCCGGCAGCCGGCCGCCCAGGAAGGTGCGCAACGCGGCGGCGGTGGGGGCATCCGCCCCCTCCGCGGGGACCACGTACGCCACCAGCCGCTGGTCGCCGGGCACGTCCTCGCGCACGGCGGCGGCGGCCTGGCGCACGGCGGGGTGATCGCGAAGGGCCCCCTCCACCTCGCCCAGCTCGATGCGGAAGCCGCGGAGCTTGACCTGCGTGTCCAGCCGCCCGCTGATCTCCAGGGTCCCGTCCCGCAGCCGGCGGACGCGGTCGCCCGTGCGGTACAGGCGCGCGCCGGGGACGGGGGAGCAGGGATCGGGAACGAAGCGCTCGGCGGTGAGCGCGGGGCGGCGCAGGTAGCCGCGCGCCAGCCCCTCGCCCCCGATGTACAGCTCGCCGAACACGCCCACGGGCGCGGGGTGCAGGGCGCCGTCAAGCACGTGCAGCTGCGTGTTGTCGATGGGCCCGCCCACGGGCACCGGCCCCGCGCCGGGCTCCACCCGCAGCGCGGCGGACCAGATGGTGGTCTCGGTGGGGCCGTACAGGTTCCACAGCGGCGCGCCGCCGGCCATCAGCCGCTCCGCCAGCTCGCGCGGCAGCGCCTCTCCGCCGCAGAGCACGGAGAGCGCGCGGGGGGGCGTCCACCCGGAATCCAGCAGCATGCGCCAGGTGGACGGGGTGGCCTGCATGGCGGTGACGCCGGCGAGCAGCCCGCGCAGCCGCACCGGGTCCGCCGCCGCCTCGCGCGACGCGACGCGCACGCGGGCGCCCACGGCCAGCGGCAGCATGAGCTCCAGGACGGCGATGTCGAAGGAGAGCGTGGTCACCGCCAGCAGCACGTCGCCGGGGGCGAGCCCGGGCGCCCTGGCCATGGCCTGCAGAAAGCCGGCGACGGCGCCGTGGCGCACCATCACCCCCTTGGGGCGGCCGGTGGAGCCGGAGGTGTAGATGACGTAGGCGAGGTCGCCGGGACTGCAGGGAATAGGGAATAGGGAACAGGGAATAGCGGGCGCGGCCTCGGACAGGGTCTCCGTGGAGGCGGCGGCGATCGCCTGCGCGTCGCGGTCAAGCGCCACCGTCCGGATCCCGTCCAGCGGCAGGCCGTCCGGCGGCGCGGACTGCGTCACCAGCACGCGCGTGCCGGAATCGGCCAGCATGTAGGCGAGGCGGTCGGGGGGATAGGCGGGATCCAGCGGCAGGTAGGCGCCCCCGGCCTTGAGGACGGCCAGCAGCGCCTCCACCATCCGCGCGCCGCGCTCCAAGCAGAGCGCGACCAGCGTCCCCGGGCCCACGCCGCGGGCGCGGAGGTGGTGCGCCAGCCGGTTGGCGCGCGCCTCCAGCTCGCCGTAGGTGAGCGTGGCGTCGTCCGCCTCCAGGGCCACGGCGTCCGGCGTGCGGCGGGCCTGCGCCTCGAACGCGCCGTGCATGGTGCGCACGGCGGGGTGCGGCCGCTCCGTACGGTTCCACTCCCGCAGCAGGCGCTCGCGCTCCGCCGCCCCCAGCAGGGGCAGGCGCGAGACGCGCAGCTCCGGGCTCGCCGCCGCGGCGCTCATCAGGGTCAGCAGCCGGCCGGACACCCGCGCGATCGTCTCCGCGTCCCACAGGTCGGTGGGATACTGCAGAAACGCGTTCAGCCCCTGCGCATCCTCCTCCATGTACAGCAGCAGGTAGCCCTCCGCCGTGCGCGTCTCCATCCCCACGGGCTCGGCGCGCAGGCCGGGGAGCTCGGGATCGGCGCCGGAGGCGTTCTGCAGCGAGATCATCGCCTGGAACACGGGCGGGTGGCTCAGGCTGCGCTCCACCTTCAGCTCGTCCACCAGCTGGTGAAAGGGCACCTCCTGGTGCGCGTACGCCCCCACGGTGGTGTCGCGCACGCGGCGCAGCAGCTCGCGGAAGGGCGGATCGCCCGAAAGGTCCAGCCGCAGCACCAGGGTGTTGACGAAGAAGCCGATGAGCGGCTCCGTCAGCGCGTGCGTGCGCCCGGCCAGGGGGGTGCCCACGCACACGTCGTCCTGCCCGCTCCACCGGTGCAGCAGCGCGCCCCACGCGGCGGCCAGCGCCATGAAGGGAGTGGCGCCCTCGGCGCGGGCCACGGCGCAGAGCCGGTCGTACAGGTCGCGGGGAATGCGCAGGGGGTGCGCGGCGCCCGCCGAGCCCTGCACCGGGGGGCGCGGGCGGTCCGTGGGCAGGTCCAGCAGCACCGGCGCGCCGGCCAGCCGCGCGCGCCAGTACTCCACCTGCCGGGCGCGCTGCGGCCCGGCAAGCCGCGCGCGGTGCCAGACCGCGTAGTCCGCGTACTGGATGGGAAGCTCCGGCAGGGGCGACGGCTCGCCGCGCGTAAAGGCGCCGTAGAGCGCGGCCAGCTCGCGGTACAGCACCCCCGTGCTCCACCCGTCGGCCACGATGTGGTGCAGGGTGATGGAGAGCACGTGGTCGTCGTCCGCCAGCCGCAGCAGCACGGCGCGAAAGACGGGGCCGGCGGCCAGGTCGAAGGGCGCGTGCGCCTCGTCCGCCACGCGCGCGCGGACCTCCGCCTCGCGCGCCTCGCCGGCCGGGATGGAGGACAGGTCCTGGAGCCGGATGACGCGCGCGGGCGGCGGCGCCACCTCCTGCACCGGCGCGGCGCCGCGCAGCACGAAGACGGTGCGCAGGGCCTCGTGCCGGCGCACCACCTCGGCCATGGCGCGCTCCAGGGCGTCCACGTCCAGCACCCCGCGCAGGCGCCGGATGAGCGGGATGTTGTAGGCGCCGCTGGACGGGGCCATCTGGTGCAGGAACCACAGCCGCTGCTGCGCGCCGGACAGGGGTGCCGGCCCCGGCTGGCCGCGCGGGCGGATGGTGGCCGCGGCGGGTGCATCGCTCGCCACCCCGTCGCGCATCAGCCTGTCGAGCAGCGCCTGCTTGGCCGGAGAGAGGGTGGCCCTGCGCTCCGTCGCTTCGTCGAGGGACATCATCCCCTTCCTGGATTGAAAGTACCCGCAGTTCCCCCGCCGCCGCGGTGCCCACCATCCGGCTTCGAACCGCCTCGTCCGTCCCGCTATTCCCTATTCCCTGTTCCCTGTTCCCTATTCCCTGCCCCTCAGGCCAGCTCCAGCGCCTCTTCCTCGCTCATGGCCTCGACGGCGGCGAGCAGCGCGTCCCCGACCTCCCGCGCCAGGGCGGCGACGGTGGGGGCGCGGAAGATGGCGTCCACGCCGATCTCCACCCCGTAGTGCATCCGCAGCCGCGCGATCACGCGGGTGCCCAGCAGCGAGTGCCCGCCCACCTCGAAGAAGTCGTCCTCCACGCCCACCCGCTCCAGCCCCAGCATCTCGGCCCACACGGCGGCGATGGACTCCTCCAGCCTGTTGGACGGCGCCACGTACGCCGTGCGCAGGTGCGAGCGCCCGCTCGCGGCCGGTAACGCGGTGTCGTCGGACGAGGGCGCCGGGTCCGCGGCGGGAAGGGGGAGCGCGACGCCGGCCGTGGCGCCGCGGGGGGCCTCCAGGTAGTAGCGGCGGCGCTCGAACGGGTAGGTGGGCAGGGGGATGCGCCGGCCGCCGCGCCCCTGGCCGTACGCGGCCCAGTCCACGGGCACGCCCGCGCTCCACAGCCGGCCCACGGCGTCCGCCAGCGCGCGCGTGTCGGCGGCGTCGTCGCGGGGGTGCGGAAGCGAGGCGACCGTGGCGTGCGCGCCCTCCCTGGGGATCAGCGTGCCGAGCGTGCGGCCCGGGCCCACCTCCAGCAGCACCGTGCGCTCCGCCTCCAGGAGCGTGTGCACGCCGTCGCGAAAGCGGACGGGCTCGCGGAGCTGGCGCGCCCAGTAGTCGGGGTCCGTCGCCTGGGCCGCCGTGATCCACGTCCCCGTAAGGCCGCTGACGTACGGCAGCTCCGGCGCGCGGGGCCGGGCGCGCAGGACCAGGGCGCGGAAGGGCTCCAGGATGGGGTCCATCATCGCCGAGTGGAACGCGTGCGAGGTGTGCAGCCGCCGCACGGCCACCCCGTCCTGCAGCAGCGCCTCCTCCAGCGCCCGCACGGCCTCCGCCGGGCCGCTGACGGCGCAGGTGGCGGGGCCGTTCACCGCCGCCAGGGAGACGTCCGCCGGCAGCCGCGGCAGCAGCTCCGCCTCAGGAAGGTAGACGCCCAGCATGGCGCCCGCGGGAAGCGACTGCATCAGCCGCCCGCGCGCGGCCACCAGGCGCAGCGCATCTTCCAGCGAAAAGACACCGGCCAGGCAGGCGGCCGCGAACTCGCCCACGCTGTGGCCCAGCATGGCGTCGGGCCGCACGCCCCAGCTCATCCACAGCTGCGCCAGCGCCCACTCCACGGCGAACAGCGCGGGCTGCGTGACGGCCGTCTGCCCCAGCCGCTCCGCCGCCGCCCCGTCGTCCCCCGCGGGGTACAGCAGGTCCAGCAGGTCGAAGCCCAGGACGGGGCGCAGGATCTCCGCGCAGCGGTCCAGTGCCGCGCGGAAGACGGGCTCGCCCGCGTACACACCCGCCGCCATCCGCACGTGCTGCGCGCCCTGGCCGGGAAAGAGGAACGCCACGGGCCGCCCCTCGCCAGCGCGGACACCGGCCGCCGCGCGCAGGCCGTTCACCGCGTCCGCGGCGGACGCGGCGGGGACCGCCAGCCGCCAGGGAAAGGGCGTGCGCCCGGCCTGCAGGGTGAAGGCGGCGTCCGCCAGGTCGGTGGAGGGATGGGATTCCAGGAAGTCCGCCAGCCCGCACCGCGCGGCGTCCAGCGCCGTCTGCGTGCGGGCGGAAAGGACGATGACCTGCTCCGGCCGCGGGGTCCCCGCGCGCGGCGCGGGGGCGGGCGGCTCCTGCAGCACGGCGTGGGCGTTGGTCCCGCCGATGCCGAACGAGCTCACCCCCGCGCGCCGGGGCGACGGACCGGCCCAGGTCTCGGTCTCGGCGCGGACGTAAAAGGGCGTGCGGTCCAGCTCCAGCTTGGGGTTGGGCCGCGTGAAGTGCAGCGTGCCGGGGATAATGCCGTCGCGCACGGCCAGGGCGGCCTTGATGAGCCCGGTCACCCCCGCCGCCGCGTCCAGGTGCCCCAGGTTGGTCTTGAGCGAGCCCAGGGCGCAGAAGCCCGTGTCCTCCGTGTGCCCGCGCCAGGCGCGGGTGAGCGCGGCCACCTCCACCGGGTCGCCCAGGGTGGTGCCCGTGCCGTGCGCCTCCACGTAGCCGATGGACCGCGCGTGGACGTTCGCGACGGAGAGCGCGTCGGCAATGACGGCGGCCTGGCGCTGCGCGCCGGGGGCCATGTATCCCACCTTGGCGGCGCCGTCGTTGTTGATGGCGGAGCCCAGGATCACCGCGTGGATGGTGTCGCCGTCCGCCAGCGCGTCGGCCAGCCGCTTGAGGACCACCACGCCCGCGCCCGCCCCGGGCACCGTCCCCTCCGCCGCCGCGTCGAAGGCGCGGCAGTGCCCGTCCGGCGAGGCGATGCTCCCGTCGCGCCAGGTGTAGCCGCGCGGCAGGGCGCTGGCGATGCTCACGCCGCCCGCCAGCGCCATGTCGCACTCGCCGCCCAGCAGGGCGCGGCAGGCCACGTGCACCGTCACCAGCGAGGTGCTGCAGGCCGTCTGCACCAGCAGCGAGGGGCCCTCCAGCCCCAGCTTGTACGAGACGCGGGTGGGAAGAAAGTCCTTCTCGTTCCCCACCATCACGTCAAAGCCGGCGCTCGCCAGCTCCGCGGCGTAGGGAAGCAGGTTGTGCAGCAGGTATCCGCCGGCCCCCGTCCCCGCGTACACGCCCACGGGGCCCGCGTACGTCCCCGGGCCGTAGCCGGCGTGCTCCAGCGCCTCCCAGGCCACCTCCAGGAACACGCGGTGCTGCGGATCGGTCGCCTCGGCCTCGCGTGGGGCAAAGCCGAAGAACGCGGCGTCGAAGTCCGCGGCGCCGGCAAGCCAGCCCCCGGCGCGGACGTAGGCGGGGTCCGCCAGCGTGGCGTCGTCCACCCCCGCCGCCCGCAGCTCCTCGTCCGAGAAGCGGGAGATGCCTTCCACCCCCGCCCGCAGGTTCTCCCACAGCGCGTCCACGCCGGGCGCCCCGGGAAAGCGGCCCGCCATGCCGATGATGGCGATCTCGGCGCCGGTGGGCCGCCGCGGCTCGGCCCGGCTGCTCTCGTGACCGTCGGGAACGGCGGCCCCCTGCAGGGTGGTCAGCAGCCGGCCGATGCCGTGGCGCAGACCGTCCGTCTCGGCGGGCGCGCCGGCCCGGGGCGCCTCCGCGCCGGCGGCCAGGTGCGCGGCCAGCGTGCGCACGGTGGGAAAGCGGAACAGGTCCACCGCGGTGGCGGTGCTCCCCAGCCGGTCCCGGAGGCGGGATGCCAGGCGGATGAGGAGGAGCGAGTTACCCCCCAGGTCGAAGAAATTGTCGTCCGGGCCGATGGCGTCCGTGCCCAGCACCTCGCGCCAGACCTCCGCCACCTCGCGCTCCCGGCGTGAGAGCGACGCGCCGGCGGGGGCATCGTTCGCCCGGGGCGCGGGAAGGGCGCGGCGGTCGATCTTGCCGCTGGGGCCGATGGGGAGCGCGTCCAGCGCCACGAAGGCCGCGGGGACCATGTACGCCGGCAGCTCCGCCCGCAGCGCGGCACGCAGCGGGTCGATGCAGCGATCTCCATCTTCCGACACCACGTACGCCACCAGCCGCCGGTCGCCCGGCGCGTCCTCGCGCACGGCCACCACCGCGTCGCGCACGGCGGGGTGGCGGCGCAGCAGCGACTCGATCTCCCCCGGCTCGATGCGGAAGCCGCGCACCTTCACCTGGTCGTCCGTGCGGCCCAGGAAGTGGAGGGTGCCGTCCTCCGTCCAGCGCACCAGGTCGCCCGTGGCGTACAGGCGCGCGCCCGGTTCCGCCGCGAACGGGTCGGGGACGAAGCGCTCCGCCGTGGCCCCCGGGCGGTGCAGGTAGCCGCGCGCGACCCCGGCGCCGCCCACGAACAGCTCGCCGGGGACGCCCGCGGGAACGGGGCGCAGCCACGCGTCCAGCACCCGCACGCGGTACCCCGGCATGGGCCGGCCGATGGGGACGGCGCCGGAGCAGTCCACCGTGTGCAGCGTGGCGGCGACGGTGGTTTCCGTCGGGCCGTAGCTGTTGATCAGGCGAAGGGCGTGAACGTGGGAAGCCACCCCTCGCCGCCACGACGCCACCCGCTCGGGGAGCGCCCGCTCGCCGCCCGTGATCATCACCCGCAGCGACGGGGGGATGGGCGGCGCGGCGTGCTCCATCGCAGCCGCCACCTCGTGCCAGTACGCCGTCGGCAGGCTGGCGATGGTCAGCCGCTGCCGCGCGCACGCCCGCCAGAAGCCGTCCACGGACTCCATCATCTCCCCGTCCCGCAGCACCATGGTGGCGCCGGCGGCCAGGGGGGCGAACAGCTCCTCCACGCTGCTGTCGAAGCTGAGCGGCGCGAACTGCAGAAAGCGGTCGGCCGGGGTCAGGCCGTACGCCTGCCGCGCGGCGTCCACGTAGGCGCTGAGCGCGTGGTGCGGCACGGCCACGCCCTTGGGCTGGCCGGTGGAGCCGGAGGTGTAGATGACGTACGCCAGGTCGTCGGGACTGCAGGGAACCGGGAACAGGGAACAGGGAATCGCGGGCTCCGGCCCGGGCGGGGTCTCCGCGGACGTGGCGAGCTCCGCCAGACACGCGACGGGGCCGGCGTAGCCGTGGGGCGCGCCGGCGCCGGTGGCGTCCAGCAGCAGCGCGGCGCGGCTGTCCGCCAGCATGTACGCCTGCCGCTCCGCGGGGTACACGGGGTCCAGCGGCAGGTACGCGCCGCCGGCCTTGAGGATGGCGAGGATGGCGGCCACCGTCTCCACGCTCCGCTCCGCGCGGATGGCCACCAGCGCGCCCCGCCGCACGCCGCGCGCGCGCAGCCCGCGGGCCAGCGCGTCCGCCCGCGCCTCCAGCTGCGCGTACGTCACCCGCTCCGCGCCGCCGTCGATGGCGATGGCCTCCGGCGTCCGCGCCGCCTGCGCCGCGATGCGCCCGTGGACGGTCGCGGGGACGGTGTGCAGCGCCGGGCCTTCCCAGGCGCGCAGGGCGTCGTCCACCTCCCCCGCGGAAAGCAGGGGCAGGTCGGTGACCCGCGCGTCCGGCGTCGCGCACGCCGCCGCCAGCAGGGTGCGAAAGTGGCCGATCATCCGCAGCGCCGTGCCGCGGTCGAACAGCGCGGTGGCGTACTCCAGCGCGCCGTCCATCCCATCCTCGCGGGGGCGCAGGGCCAGCGTGAGGTCGAAGAGGGCGTGCCCGCTCTCCACCGGGACGCGCTCCACCGCCAGCCCCGGGAGCGCAGCATCGCCGTCGTTGGCGTTCTGCAGGCTGAACATCACCTGGAACAGCGGCGCGTGGGCGGCGGAGCGCGGCACCTTGAGCTCGTCCACCAGCCGCTCGAAGGGCATCTCCTGGTGCGCGAACGCGCCCAGCGTGGCCTCGCGCACGCGGTGCAGGAGCGCGCGGAAGGTGGGCTGCCCCGACAGGTCCGTCCGCAGCGCCAGGGTGTTGACGAAAAAGCCCACCACGTCGCGCGTCTCCGGCCGCGCGCGGTTGGCCACCGGCGTGCCGACGACCAGGTCGTCCTGCCGGGCGTACCGCCCCAGCAGGGCTCCGAACGCCGCCAGCAGCACCATGAACGGCGTGCATCCCTCCGCCCGCGCCAGCTCCGCCACGGCGTCCGCCGCCTGGCGCGGCAGGCGAAAGCGCTCCCTGGCGCCGCTCCCCTCCCACACCGCAGGCCGCGGGCGGTCGTACGGAAGCTCCAGCAGCGGGGGCGCGCCGGCCAGCGCCGCCTGCCACCACGCCCGCTGCTCATCGTACACGGCGCCGGCCAGCCGCTCGCGCTGCCAGGCGGCGTAGTCGGCGTACTGCAGCGCCGGCGGGTCGAGAGGGGACGGCTCGCCGCGCGAGAAGGCGCCGCACAGCGCCGCCAGCTCGCGCAGCAGCACGCCGGTGCTCCACCCGTCGGTGACCACGTGGTGCAGGTTCAGCAGCAGCACGTGCTCGTCCGCGGCCAGCCGGTACAGCGCCGCGCGGGCCAGCGGGCCCTGCTCCAGGTCGAACGAGCGCGCCGCCTCGTCCGCCAGCCGGCGCCGCACCTCCGCCTCCCGCGCGTCCGCACCCAGGGACGTGAGGTCGATCGCATCGACGGGAAGGCCGGCATCCGCGAGCACCACCTGCACCGGCCCGCCGTCCACCCAGCGAAAGACGGTGCGGAGCGACTCGTGGCGCGCCGCCAGGGCATCCAGCGCCCGCCGGAGCGCGTCCACGTCCAGCGGTCCGCGCACCCGCAGGGCCAGCGGAACGGCGTACGCGGCGTGGTCCGGGTCCATGCGGTCCAGCATCCACAGCCGCTGCTGGGAGAACGAGACGGGGGCGGCGTGCGCGGCCACCCGCGCTCCGCGGACCTCCACCTCCGTCGCCTGCCGCGGCCGCGGGGTGATGCCGCCGCCCGCGTCCGCGGCGTCCCCGCCCGGCGCGACCGCCAGCGCCGCCTCCAGCGCCTTCGCCAGCTCCGCGACGGTGGGGTTCTGGAACAGGGCGCGCAGCGGCAGCGCGGCCCCGCCGCGGTCGCGCAGGTGCGTCCAGACGTGCATGGCCAGCAGCGAGTGCCCGCCCAGGGCAAAGAAGTCGTCCGCCGCGCCCACCCGCTCCACCCCCAGCACCCGCGCGAACACCTGCGCCACCGTCCGCTCGGCGGGCGTGCGCGGCTTCACGTGCTCCGTGGCCTCGCCGCCGGCTTCGGGGGCGGGGAGCGCCTTGCGGTCCGTCTTGCCGCTGCGGGTGAGCGGCAGCTTCTCCAGGAATACGAACGCCTGCGGGACCATGAAGTCCGGCAGCCCGCGGCGCAGGTGCGCCTTGAGCGCGTCCACCTCCGGGGCGGGCGCGCCGGGCGCCGTCACCACCCACGCCGCCAGCCACCGCGCCGCGCCCTCGCCCGCCAGCGCCACGACCGCGTGGGTGATGGCCGGATGCCGGCGCAGCGCCGCCTCCACCTCGCCGGGCTCCACGCGAAAGCCGCGCACCTTTATCTGGAAGTCCAGGCGCCCCACGAACTCCAGCACCCCGTCCGGCCGCCAGCGCACGCGGTCGCCCGTGCGGTACAGCCGGGCGCCCGCGGGGCCGAACGGGCTGGGGACAAAGCGTTCGGCCGTGAGCCCCGGCCGGCGCAGGTAGCCGCGGGCCAGCCCCGCGCCGCCCAGGTACAGCTCGCCCGGCACACCGGCGGGCACCGGGCGCATCCACCCGTCCAGCACGTACGCCTGCGTTCCCCAGATCGGCCGGCCGATGGTGATGGACGCGGGCCCCCGCTCCACTACGTCCCAGGTGGAGTAGACGCTGTCCTCGGAGGGTCCGTAGAAGTTCACCACCCGGCGCACGGTGCCGATGGCGTACAGCGCGTCGGCCAGCGCGCGCGGCAGCGGCTCGCCCACCAGCCCCACCACCCGCACCGAGGGGGGGATGGCGCCCATCCGCACCAGCTCGGCGGCGGCGGAGGGAACGGTGTCCACCAGCGTCACCGCGTCGCGCCGCGGCAGCTCGGCCAGCGCCAGCGCGTCGCGCGCCAGGACGGCCGCGCCGCCGGAGGTCAGGGCCAGGAAGATCTCGAAGACGGAGGGGTCGAAGGAGATGGAGGTGCACGCCAGCACCCCCGCGACCTCTTCGGCCGTGAACTCCTCCGCGGCCCAGCGCAGCATCACGGCGGCGCCGCGGTGCTGGATCATGGCCCCCTTGGGCCGGCCGGTGGAGCCGGAGGTGTACACCATGTACGCCAGGTTGCCGGGCTCCGCCCGCCGGGGCACGGCCGCCGCGTCGGAAATCGACGGCGTGTCATCCCCCGTCCCGTCGTCGTCGTCCAGCGCCACCACCCGCGCGTCCACGGGCGGAAGCGTGTCGCGCAGGTGCGGGCGGGTGAGCACCAGCGAGGCCTCCGCGTCCTCCAGCATGAAGGACAGGCGCTCCGCGGGATAGGTGGGGTCCAGCGGCAGGTAGGCGCCGCCCGCCTTGAGCACCGCCAGCAGCGCCGCGATCAGCTGCGGGTCGCGCTCCAGGTGGATGCCCACGCGCACCTCCGGCCCCACGCCCAGGGCGCGCAGCCGGCGTGCAAGCCTCTCCGCGCGCCCGTCCAGCTCCGCGTACGTGACCGTCGTCTCGTCGTGGATGACCGCGGGCGCGTCCGGCGTGCGGGCGGCCTGCCGCTCGAAGAGCTCGTGCATGCAGGCGTCGTCCCAGTCCGGGCGCTCGGTGCGGTTCCACCCGCGCAGCACCTGGTCGCGCTCCGCGTCGTCCAGCAGGGGGAGCGCGGAGATGGACGTGTCCGGCGCCGCCACGGCGGCCTCCAGCAGCCGCTGGTAGTGCCCCGCCATCCGCCGCACCGTGGCCTCGTCCCACAGGTCCGCCGCGTAATCGATGGAGCCGGTGATCCCCTCGTCGCGCTCGCGGAAGAACCACTCCAGGTCGTAGCGCGCCGTCCCCGCGTCGATGGGCATCACCTCCATCCGCAGCCCGGGAAGGCGCAGCTCCGCCGGGGTGGCGTTCTGCAGCGCGAACACGTGCTGGAATACGGGGGCGTGGCTCAGCGAGCGGCCGGGGTGCAGCGCCTCCACCAGCCGCTCGAAGGGGAGGTCCTGGTGCTGGTACGCGCCCAGGGTGGTGTTGCGCACGCGACGCAGCAGCGCGCCGAAGGCGGGGTCGCCGGAAAGGTCCGCGCGCAGGGGGAGCGTGTTGACGAAGAAGCCGATGAGCCCCTCCGTCTCGGGCCGCGTGCGCCCCGCCACCGGCGAGCCCACCACCAGGTCCTCCTCGCCCGACCAGCGCCAGAGCAGGACCTGGAAGGCGGCCAGCATCACCATGAACGGCGTGGCGCCCTCGCGCCGGGCCAGCGCGCGCACCCCCTCCGCCAGCGCGTGCGGCAGCGCGACGCGCAGGCGGGCGCCGCGGTGGCTCTGCACCGCCGGGCGCGGGCGGTCCGCGGGAAGCTCCAGCACGGCGGGCGCGCCCTCCAGCGCCCTGCGCCACCACTCCAGCTGCGCGGCGAGCCGTTCCTCCGTCCAGTGCGCGCGCTGCCAGGCCGCGTAGTCGGCGTACTGCAGCGGCAGCGGCGCCAGCGGCGGCGGCGCATCGGCGGAGAACGCCTCGTACAGCGCGCCCAGCTCGCGAAAGAGCACGCCCAGGCTCCACCCGTCGCTCACCACGTGGTGCATGGCCAGCACCAGCACGTGCTCGTCCGCCGCCAGCCGCAGCAGGCGCGCGCGGAACACGGGCCCGGCGGCCAGGTCGAAGGGGCGGCGCACCTCGTCGTGGACGATGCGCAGCGCCTGCGCCTCCCGCTCGTCCGCGGGAAGGGCGGAAAGGTCGTCGAAGGAAAGGGGAAAGTCGCCCGCCGGGAGCGCCACCTGCTCGCCCTCGCCGCGAGCGTCCGCGCGGAACACGCTGCGCAGCGACGCGTGGCGGCGCACCGTCTCGCCCAGCGCGCGCCGCAGGGCGCCGGCGTCCAGGGCGCCGTGCACGCGCAGGGCGAGCGGCGAGTTGTACATGGCGCCCGGCTCCAGCCGGTCCAGGAACCACAGCCGCCGCTGCGCGAACGAAAGCGGCGCCGGCTCGCCTTCTCCACGGGGGACGATGGGATCGTCCCCGTCCGCCGCCACGCCCTCGGCGCGCAGCAGGACGGTGAGCAGCGCCTGGCGGCGGGCGGCCTCGGTGCGCGCCGCGGGCGCATCGTCCAGCAGCGCGCGCACCTCCGCGTCGGGCATGCGGCGGACGAGCCGGGCCAGCCGCGCCGTCCGCTCCAGGCGGTCCGCGTGCGCCCCGCCCTCCCCCGCCAGCCGCATGGCCAGCCCGGCGACGGTGGGCGCCTCGAAAAAGGCGTTCAGCGGCAGCTCCACCCGCAGCGCCTCGCGGATGCGCGTCACCAGCTGCATGGCGTGCAGCGAGTGCCCGCCGGCGGCAAAGAAGTCCTCGTGCACCCCCACGCGCTCCGCGCCCAGCACCTCGCCCCACAGCGCCGCCAGCAGCTCCTCGGCCTCCGTGCGCGGCGCCACGTACCCGCCGGCGGCCGCGTCCACCGGGGCGCCGGGGTCCGGCAGGGCGCCGCGGTCCACCTTGCCGTGGCGGTTCAGCGGCAGCGCCTCCATCCGCACCAGCGCGGCGGGGACCATGTAGTCCGGCAGCCGTCCGCGCAGGAACTCGCGCAGGTCATCCACCGGCGCATCGCCCACGAACCAGCCAACGAGCCGCTTCTCTCCCTGCGCGTCGTCGCGGGGAACGACGGTCGCGCCGCGGACGGCGGGATGGGCCTGCAGCGCCTGCTCCACCTCGCCCGGCTCCACGCGAAAGCCGCGGATCTTGACCTGGAAGTCCGTGCGCCCCAGGAACTCCAGCGCCCCGTCGTCCATCCACCGCGCGCGGTCGCCGGTGCGGTAGACGCGCTCGGGCCGTCCGTCGACCTGGATGGTGACGAAGCGCTCCGCCGTCATCTCCGGCCGGTTCAGGTAGCCCATGGCCAGCCCGTCCCCGCCCGTGTACAGCTCGCCCCATACGCCGGGGGGCACAGGCCGCATCCGCCCGTCCAGCACGTAGCAGGTGGTGTTGGGCACCGGCCGGCCGATGGGGATGGAGGCGCGCTCCAGGTCGGCGGGGCGGATGACGTGCGCCGAGGTGTACGTCCCGTTCTCCGACGGCCCGTATCCGTTGATCAGGCGCAGGTGGGGATGCGCCTGCAGCAGCCGCCGGCAGTGGGGGACGGAAAGGACGTCGCCGCCCGCCATCACCTGCCGCAGCACGGCGAAGTCGTCCAGCCGCGCGTCGACGAGCTGGTGAAAGAGGCCGGCGGTCAGCCACACCGTCGTCACCCCCTGCTCGCGCCAGAAGGTGCCCAGCTCGTCCAGCGTGGGCTGATGGGGTGGGAAGACGGCCAGCGTGCCGCCGTTGGCCAGCGCACCCCAGATCTCCATCGCCGACGTGTCGAAGGTCAGCGCGACGAAGTGCATCCACACCTGCTGCGGGCCCCAGTCCGCGTAGTCCACGGCCCGCGTCAGGCGCGCCAGGGCGCGGTGGGAAAGGAGCACGCCCTTGGGGATGCCCGTCGATCCGGAGGTGTAGACGACGTACAGCGGATCGTCCGCCTCCACCCGCACCGCCGGCGCCTCCGCGGAATGGCCGGCGATCCGCGCCGCGTCCGCGTCCACCAGCACGGCGGTGCGGCCGTCCAGCGGCAGCGCGCCGGCGGTGGCCGCGTCCGTCACCACCACGCGCGCGCCGGCGTCGTCCAGCAGAAAGGCCAGGCGCTCGCGGGGATACGACGGGTCCAGCGGCAGGTACGCGCCTCCCGCCTTGACGATGGCCAGCAGGGTGATGATGCGGTGCGTGCCCCGGTCCAGCCCCATGGCCACGATCTGCCCTGGCTGCACCCCCAGCGCGACCAGGTGGTTGGCCAGGCGATTGGCGCGCGCCTCCAGCTCGCCGTAGGTCAGCGCGCCGTCCGCCGCGGTGACGGCGGTCTTTTCGGGATCCCGGGCCGCGTGCTCCGCGAACAGGCGGTGCATGGGAAGCGCGGGATACGGACGGCGCGGCGCGGCCCACGGCCCCAGCACCCGCGCGCGCTCCTCCGCCGTCAGGATCTCCAGCTCCCCCAGCAGCGCGTCCGCCGGCGCGGAGGCAATCGCCTGCAGCGCGGTCTCCAGGTGCCCCAGCAGCCGCTGCGCCGCCGCGTCGGAGATGCGCGCGCGGTCCTGGTAGGCGCGCAGGTGCATCCGCTCGCCCGGGTGGGCCAGCAGGGTAAGGGGGTAGCCGGTGGAGCTGGCGCCCCGCAGGGCCCCCACGGCCAGCCCGCCCGTCCCCGCCGCGCCGTCCAGGCGGGGAAAGTTCTCGAATGCCAGGATGCTTTCGAACAGGGGGCGCCCGCGCGGCACCTCCGTCCACCCCTGCACGTCCACCAGCGCCGTGTGCTCGTGCTCGCGCGCGGCCAGCTGCGCGTCCTGCATCTCGCGCAGCCACGGCCCCGGCGCCGCGTCGTCCGGCACGCGGACGCGCGCGGGAAGCGTGTTGACGAACAGGCCGCACATCCGCTCCGCGCCGGCCAGCCCCTCCGGCCGTCCGGAGCCAGTCCAGCCGAACACCACGTCGTCCGTTCCCGCGTAGCGAGCCAGGACCAGGGCCCACGCCCCCTGCACCAGCGTGGCCAGCGTGACCCGGTGGGCGCGCGCCGCCGCCTGCAGCGCGGCGGTCGCCTCCAGCGAGAGATGGCGGCTGTGATCGCCAAAGCCCGTCTCCCCGGGCCGCGCGGCCCCGTCGATGCCCAGCGGCGTGGGCTCGGACACGCCGGCCAGCGCCGCACGCCAGAACGCCTCCGCCGCCGCGCGGTCGCGGCCGCGCAGCCAGCCGATGAACTCCCTGTACGGCCGCGGCGCGGGGGGATCGAACTCCGTTCCCCGCAAGGCCGCATCGTGGCGGGCCAGCACCTCGCGCAGGAGGCTGGTGTAGCTCCACCCGTCCATCACCAGGTGGTGCAGCGACCAGACGAGCACGTGCTCCTGCTCCGCCAGGCGGGCCAGGTGCAGGCGCAGCAGCGGCGGCGCGGCCAGGTCGAACGGGCGCTCGCGGTCCTCGTCCACCAGCGACTGGATGCGGCGCTCCGTCTCCGCCTCGTCCGCCCCGGTCCAGTCCAGCACCTCCAGGGGCACCTGCACCCCGGCGTGCACCACCTGCACGGGGGTGCGCACGTTCTCGGTAACGAAGCCCGTGCGCAGCGCCCCGTGGCGGGCCGCGGCCCATTCCCAGGCGGCGCGGAACGCGTTCACGTCCAGCGTGCCGGAAAGGCGGGTCCAGATGCGCACCACGTACACGTCCGAACCGGGGTCCAGCCGGGTCTGGAACAGCATCCCCTGCTGGACGGGGGACAGCTCGTAGGCGTCCTGGACGGCGCGGGAGATCATGCCAGCCTCTCCCCGCCCCGGCAGCCGCGGGCGGTGTGGTTCCGGGGGTGGACGGGCGTGGGCAGGGGCGTGCCCCGCGCCAGGGGCGGGATGGAGATACGCTTCACTTGCAGTTCCGTGAGGGTGTCACGACCGCTCCGGCGAAGTGCCTTGGAAGGCTACTCCAAAAACGCTGATTTTCTCATGTAGAGGAGTTCTTGAGAGGTAGAGTAACCCCGCATTCTTTGATAAGCAACAACATGCGCGAAAAGCTATGTTATGGCGGAACAGAATCGTAGCGCTCCAGGCGTGAAAAGGCGATTTATCCCTTTATTGCTCATCATATGACTTTTGCGCGCAGCGGATGCATCAAATTTTTAAACAAGCGGATTATGATACACCATGCACATCGGAGAGCATCGGCTCCGCCTGGCGCCATATTCCTCTCTCCCCATTCGTGTAAGCTCTGTTTAAGACAGCTGGAGTACAGAATCTACAGGATGGTGAGATGGCAGGGCAGCGGCCGGCCCGTCCGCCTTCACGCCTGCGGGGTCCCCGCGGACACGCGTTCGCGAACCTCTTCGTCCGGGATGTACCATCGCCGGTACAGCCGGAGTGGCGCACGCTCGATTTTCCTGGAGAGAACGGCGGAGACCATCCGCGTCGTCCGCCTGAAGGACTCCGCCGCCAGGCCGCCGGAGATCCGCCGCGAGCGGACGGCGGCGGACGAGGCCTTCATCCGCTATGCGTCCGCCCGGCGCATGTGCGGCGTCGGGGGGGCGGATCATCTGCGGCGGGGTGGCGCACTACGGCGATCCGGTGCAGATCGACGAGCCGCGCTGCATGCATCGCGGAGAACCAGGTGCGAGATCCGGGTGCGGGTCATGTGATGCTCGCGACCGCGCCCAGCGCCGCCGCGATCTCCTCCCGCACCCACGCGTCCGCCTCCACCTCCTCCCGCCCCCGCAGCGCCTGCCGCGCCGCCTCCGTGCCGATCCGCCCCAGCGCCCACGCCGCGGGCCCACGGATGAGCGCCTCCTCGTCGTTCAGCGCGACGGCGAGCGCGGGGACGGCGTCCGGCGAGCCCCAGTTGCCCAGCGCGACGGCCACGTTTGCGGAGCAGGCCGCGGCGCTTGGCGCGCTTGATGGGCGAGCCCTTGAAGCGCGCGCTGAACTCCTCCTGCGTCATCGTCATCCACTCGATGAGCGACGGCCCATCCAGCCCCTCGCGCACCAGGAACGCATCCTCGGTGGAGGGCGTGGCGAACGAGTTCCAGGGACATACTTCCTGGGAGATGTGTCGACTTCCCCGTTTCTCGATCCCGCTCTCGACCGGACGTCGGACAGTGCGAGCGAAGCCGAAAGAGTGACCCATTCGGCAACCGGCGTCCTCATCACGTTGCGTCTACCGAGCCCGGCAACGGGGCTATGTAGCGAGTGTACAGGCCGGGGAGCCGGGGAGCCGGGGAGCCGGGGAGCCGGGAGCCGGGGAGCCGGGGAGCCGGGGAGCCGGGGAGCCGGGGAGCCGGGGAGCCGGGGAGCCGGGGAGCCGGGGAGCCGGGGAGCCGCCGCCGGCTGCCTGGACCTCGCCGGACGCATGTGGTCGCACGACGTACCACCGCAGCACCCAAAACAAACCGGGCCCGCCGCGAGTAGCGGCGGGCCGGCTTCGTGTCCATGAGGTCCACGTCGAAATCGGAGCCACGCGGACCTACCGCGACAGCGAGCGCATGAGGTTCAGGATCACCCCGGGCACGCTTCCGCGGTTGCGGCGCTCGTGCTCCGGCCAGTCGTAGCGCGTATCCCACTCCTGGCCGTTGTACAGGATGAAGGCCCCGTACGGCACGCGACCCGCCAGCCGGTCGCACTTCGCGGGCGGCGGCTGCTGCCCCGGCTCACGGCCCGGGTACCAGACACGGCACTCACCCGGCGGCGGGTAGTGACCCCTCGGCACACCCAGCGAGCGCGCACGGTACCCGCCGCGCTCGTCGCGGTCGCGGTCGTCCCGATCGCGGTCCCCCACGACGATCACGTCGCCGGACGGGCCGCCGGGGATCGGGATGCCGCCGTAGGTGGAGCCACATCCCGAGAGCAGGCCCGCTCCCAGCAGCAGGGTCCAGGCGGAAATCTTCATACGGCATCTCCTTCGAACAGTGATCCCGGGGACGATGTGGAGCCGGTCCACGTCACATGCGCACAACGGCTTCCGTTCGTCCGCGCCTGCCCCGGCAGACGGTGAGGGTCCGGCCTGGCACACGCGCGGAGCCCGTGCATCACGTCACGGGGCCTCCGCTTCGTCCTCCTCCGCCAGCCTCTCCGCCGCCTCGCGGTAGAGGGGCGCAAACTCCTCCTCCAGCTCGGCCGTGCTCCGCGCCTCAGGGATCGTGCCCGCATCCGGCGCCGGAGCGTCTCCCCGGCCGGGGAGCGCGATCCACAGCAGGAGCAGCGCGGCGACCGCCGCGAGCCCGATGCGCGCCGCGCGCGGGATCGCTCGCCACCGCTCCGCGACCCCGTGCTCGCCGCGCGTGACCGGCACCGTGTACCCTGGCGCGGGGCCCATGGTGGCCGTCGCATCCGCCGGAGCGCCCGCCGCCAGCAGCGTATGGTCGTCGTCTGCCGGCGCCGCGGCCAGCGCTTCGGCGAACGCGGCCGCGTCCGGGTACCGCTCCGCCGGGTCCGGGCGGAGCGCGCGCTCCACCACCGCGCGGACCCGAGCCGGCACGCGCTCCCAGTCGCCGCGCCGCGGGAGCGGAACGTCCTCACCCCGCGCCATCCGCTCCCGGTCGTCCGCGTCGAAGGGGCGCTCGCCCGCCAGGAGCTCGTACGCCACCTGGCCCAGCTGGTAGACGTCCGACGCGGGGCTGAGCGCGCGCCCCCACGCCATCTGCTCGGGCGAGGCGTACGCGGGCGTGTGCGGAACGTGCCCGGCCTGGGTCAGGTCGTCGTCCGGATCGCCCTCCAGCGCCTTCGCGATCCCGAAATCCAGCACGCGCACTGCGGCGTGCGTGCCCTCCCCGGTGAGCAGGAGGTTGGCGGGCTTCACGTCGCGGTGGATGATCCCGGCGCGGTGGCCCGCCGCCAGCCCGCGCGCCGCCTCGAGGATGATGTGCACCGCCTCGGCCTCGCCGGGCCGCCGCTCGCGCAGGACCGCCTTGAGGTCCCGGCCGCGGAGCAGCTCCATGACGATGTAGTCCCGGTCGCCCGCGGGGTCCGTCCCGTAGTCGTAGATCTGGACCACGTTCGGGTGGGCCGGGATGCGCGCCGCGTTGGCGGCCTCCCGGCGAAAGCGCGCCCGCATCCGCTCCAAGTCGCCGTGCGCCGCCGGGTCGTGCTGGATGACCTTCACCGCCACGGGCCGGTCCAGCGTGCGGTCGTGCGCGCGATAGACGCGGCTCATTCCGCCGTGGCCGATCGGCTCCAGCAGCTCGTAGCGGCCGCCGAGCAGCTCGCCGGCGGGAGGCGCGGGATCGGTGGATTGCGTCGGCATGGGCGGTCGGCTCAGCACTTCCGGGGCGGAGGCTGCTGGCCCGGCGGCAGGTTGGGATCCCAGTCGCGGCACTCCCCCGGCGGGGGCTTGTGTCCCTCGGGCACCTGCCCGCGTCCACGTGATTCGCGACGCCGGCTCACGCTTCGCGGCTCATCCGCCTCCCGCGCCTCGCCGGCGTCCCGCGCCCGCTCCGGGGCGCGGGTGCCGCGCGCGGGCTCGTCCGCGTCGGGAACGTTCGCCGGCGCGCCCGCCAGGCGGATGCGCTCCGCGTAGACGTAGCCGGACGCGGTCCGTCCCTCCACGCGCACCGTGTCTCCCGCGGACAGCCGCGCCAGGGATGCGTCCTCCCCGGCGGCATCGAGCACGCGCGTGGAGTCGGTGACCACGACCGGCAGGTCCGGCACGTCCGCGCTTCGGGGGCGGACGAGCATCGCGTCCTCCTCGTCGTCCATGGCCAGCACCACGCCGTCCGCCTCCACCCGGCGGGGGAGCGCATCCGGATCGGCCATGCGGATGCCGTTGATGGTGACCGCGTCGCCGCCCTCCATCCGCACCGCCGAGGGAAAGGCGAGGTCTTCCCTTCGGCGACGCCGGATCCGCTCCAGCGAGAGGGACGCGCCCGCCGGCAGGTCGCGGATTTCGATGCGCGCCATCTCGCCGTGCTCGTTCCTGATCCGCAGGATGACCGGACCGGCGGGAATGCCGGACAGCGCGAAGGTGTCGCTCACCACCGCCACGGGCTCGGGCACGCCGTCGACCGAGACGAAAAGAGGCTCGTCGCTCCACCCCTCTCCCAGCGACCCGCGCAGGGCAGTCTCGTTCCGGGAGCAGCCGGCGGCGACCGCCGCCACGCAGAACAGGGTGAGCGCTTTCATGACGGCCCGCATGGGCAGACCCCGTGCCGACCCGGCTGTTGAGCCGATCGCTGGGATGAAACGCGCGAACAAAGGACGGCGATCGTCACGCTACGGACTGCTCCCGCCGCCCCACGCACCTGACAGAGCGCCGGGACGGGCTCCGGAGCGCCCGGGTCTCCCAGCGCGACAGCAAGTCGGCGCCCCCGTCAGGATCCCTTCACGAAAGCCCCCCGCTGGGGCAGGAACTGGGGGAAGTCTCCACGGAGATGATCCGCCGCAACATGCAGACGGGGCCGACGCTGGAAATGCCGCGCGACTTCGCTTTCACCATCTACGTGAGCAGGGACCTGGCGCTCGCGCCGTACCCGCTCTAACTGCAACTCGCGCCGGGATTTCAGATGAATCCCGGCGCGCATTTCCGTCAACCCCAGAACACTTCCCCGTAATTTTTCACGTAATACAAAACCTGTCATGCTGCTGCACGTATTCATAGTAATTGTTGAAGCAACCCGAGGATATCGGCGTTCCTACACTGAACGTGTTTGCGAAAAACTCGACTACCGTTGGGTTTGGAGAAGCTATGTCATCGAGCTCGATGTCGCATCTCTTGGAGCGTATCCCCATGGCCTGGTAGATTGGCCCGCCCAGCGTGTCAATCGGTTCGTTCGTGCAGATGTCGAAGCCGTAATAGTCTCCACTTCCGGAGCCGCCCTGAAATACAAAACTTAATTCCTGGCCCGGATTCATCACGGAATTTGGCGGCAACCCCCCATCTTCGGCGTCTCCGAAGTACTTGATGAAGTCCAGTACCGTGATCGGCACTCCAACAGAGTTTTTGACGATCAGAGTGTTGCTCATGCGCACCCCCTATGAATGTCCATAGTAACCAACGGATACCGGGTGGGCTTCGCACCAAAGGGTTGCACGGATGCGAAGCTCCTTTCGACCGGCGAGGGTTGAGTTCGATGGCTGCTCCCCCACCTCACACAGACGGCACGGCCCGCCGCGCCCGGCACCCCGGCCGTACGCTCATCCTCGTTCTGGCCGCCCTGGCTCACCTTCGGAAACGGGTGCCATATGGCAGCGCCAGTGGCTTCCCTTTTCAGCGCAGCGGGGGAGCAGACTGTTGCAGTCGTCCCCGGAAGATCAACCCTGAGGAATATTCACCCTCACGATGGTTGGCGCGTCAGAGTTGTATCGCACCACATGGGTTCCGTCCAGATTGATGTCGAGTCCATAATAGTCTCCGGTCTGGTCGTAAAAATAAAGCTGAGGAGCAAAGTAAGAAGTGGTGATCGTTAGTTCGTACGAGTATATGATGCTGGCGGGAAAGGAGGTGGTGCCAAGAGAATACGTTTGTATCCCGCCCCAGCCGACGTCTCCTGACGAGCCGACAGGCCAATTCACTCGCAAGTTTTGACCCCCGGGAGCCAACTCGCTCACTGAGGCCGGGTTGGGCTCCTCTGCTCCGCCTGCACCTGCCGTCTTTCGTCCTACCTGATATGGCTTTCCGGTGGCGCTGATCCGGTCTTCCCACACTACGTCGTTGTCTGCGCCGCCGAAGGGAGGCTGGCTATTGTCGTCGCTCATGACGTCCTCTCGACTCGTTTATGACCGGGCGAGTGTGAGCCCAGAATCATCGCAAAACGGGTGCCGGGAAAAACGCTGCTGGCGCTTCTGGACGCGCGCTCCTACGCGTTTGCGTAATGCCCTCTTGGGTCCAGCCTCGCCGGGATAGACAAGATAGAACGCCCGGCGAAATCGCCAACTACGGTTCGACAGGGGCCCGACGGAGCCCACCCGTGATTTCAGGTGAAATCACCG
Source organism: Longimicrobium sp. (assembly GCA_036260235.1). GTDB lineage: Bacteria > Gemmatimonadota > Gemmatimonadetes > Longimicrobiales > Longimicrobiaceae > Longimicrobium. Next base: position 10,487 of record DATAAG010000358.1, on the reverse strand, counting down.
TGGGCTTCGCACCTGACTGATAGTGCACGGATGCAAAGCTTTATAGAACGACGTGGGGGTGAGTCCGATCTATGCCCCCACCTCACACAGACCGCGCGGCACGCCGCGCCCGGCGCCAGCCGTACGCTACTCGTCGTCCTGGCCACCTGCCTCACCTTCGGAAGCTGGTGCGCCGCGCAGTACCTTGCCGCCCAGCTCGGCGACGCGGCCCGACTCGGGTCGCCCGCGTTCCACCTTCCCCCGGAGCTGCACCTGTACGCCCGCGCCGCCGCCAGCCTCATGCTGGGCAGCGTGCTGCTGGCGCTTCTAGATGCGCGTTCACGGCCGCTCGCGCCGCTGCTCGCCTTGGCCGCCGCGACGTTGTTCACAGTTACACGCGGGCAGGTCTACGTGCCGCTCCGATTCCCGCTGTAGCTGCTCGCGCTTCGTGACGACGCGGCGGTCGCCGCCGCGCTCGGCGGCGCCCGGATAGCGTTCGCGGCGGGCAGCGTCGCGGCCGTGGTGGCGATCACCTCCATCCGGCTCCGCACGGGCTCCGGCAAGGCTCCACCTCGTTCGGGACGGCGTGCTGGGGCGGCGGGGCGCAGCTCGCGGTGACATCGGAAGGACTACCGCTCGGCCGACGAATGAACGACGGCGCCATGCTCCGCTACGCCGGGGATGCGCACCTGATAACCGTCAGCCCCACGGGCGGCGGCAAGGGCACGTCGGCCGTGGTCCCCGCGCTCCTCTTGCATCCGGGATCCATCATCGTCCCCGACGTGAAGCCGGAGATGTACGCCATCACCCACGAGTGCCGGCGCACGATCCAGCCGGACGCGAAGATCGTCTGCATCGACCTGTGCAATCAGGTCGAAGGAACGGACGGCCTGAACCCGATAGACTTAATCGACCCGGCCAGCGAGGACGCGCTGGACGACGCGGAGATGGTGGCGGACATGCTCGTCGCCGTCTCGGAGCAGGGCGGGGCGAACAAGCATTGGAATGAGGAGGCGCTGGCGTTCCTGACGGGGCTGGTGATGCACGTCAAGACGACCTGCCCGCCGGAGCGCCAGAACCTTCCCCGAAGTGCGGCGGCTGCTCATGCTCCCGCGCGGGACGGACAACGAACGCCGCGCGTTTGAGACATCCGTGGGAAACTCCGCTACTCCGCTTACGCTGAGTCCAACGCCGACGCGATCTCCTCCCGCACCCAGGCGTCATGCTCCACCTCTTCTCGCCCCCGCAGCGCCTGCCGCGCCGCCGCCGTGGCGATGCGTCCCAGCGCACACGCCGCGTGCCCGCGTACCAGCGGCTCCTCGTCGTTGAGCGCGACGGCGGCGCGGGGACGGCCCAGGGCGAGCCCCAGTTGCCCAGCGCGACGGCCACGTTGCGCAGGAGGCCGCGGCGCTTGGCGCGCTCGATGGGCGAGCCCTTGAAGCGCGCGCTGAGCTCCTCCTGCGACATCGTCATCCATTGATCAATGACGGCCCGTCCAGCCCCTCGCGCGCCAGGAACGCCTCCTCGGACGACGGCATGGCGAACGTATTCCAGGGACACCCCCCTGGGAGGTGTGTCGACTTTCCCGTTTCGCGATTCCGCTCTCGACCGGACGACGGACGATGCGAGCAATCACCAAAGAGTGAACGCTCCCGGCTGAGCTGACATCCTCGTCATGTTGTTTTCACGAAGGTTCCCCGGCGGCTGATTGTGTAGCGGGGAGCCGGAGGCGCGGCGTGCGGGCTCGCTCCGGCTCATGCCGCCGTCCCATCATGCCCGCGCACCGGGGACAGGAATTCGTCGTACGGAAGCGTGCGTTGCTGCCCGTGACGGCATCCAACGTGCGGAACCGCCCCCCTCCGGCGAACCCGCATTCCCCGACTTTCCGTGTTCCCATGCCGCACCGCTTCCGCACCCTCTTTCAGCACACGGGCGATGCCGTGTGCCTGGCGGATGCCGAAGGCGTCATCGTGGAGGCCAACCCGGCTGCCACCACGCGGTTCGGCCTGGCCGCGGACGCGCGCGGGCACCTGCGCGACCTGTTCGCCGACCCCACTGACTGGGCAGGAGTGGCCCGGCGGCTGGAGCGCGGCGAGGACGTGCACATGCCGGTGCGGCTGCGGGCACCCTCGGGAGCGCCGGTGGTGGAGTCCATCACCTGCGTACAGATGCGCGACGGGCCGGGCGCGCAGATCCAGGCCATCGTGCACGCCGTGCACAACCCGTACGGCGGGGACCTGCACGAGCTGTACGACGGCCACACGGGCCTGCCCAACCGCGCCGCGTTCGTGACGCAGCTCACGCGGACGCTGCAGAGCCCCGCGCACCGCGGCAGCCCGCTCGCCGTCATGCACGTGGACCTCAACCGCTTTCACCGCATCAACGAGTCGCTGGGGCACGAAACGGGGACCACGGTGCTCTCGATGACGGCCCAGCGGCTGGACGCCTGCCTGCGCCCGGGCGACGTGGTGGCCCGGGGGTCCGGCGACGACTTCCTCGTGCTGCTCAAGGATTTCGTCGGCGAGGCGGAGGTGGTGCGCGTGGCCGAGCGGATCGCGCGGATGCTGACGGGTGGCTATGCCGTCGGCGAGCACGAGGTCTTCTGCGGCTCGGACGTGGGCGTGGCGCTGGGTGAGGGCGGTGCGGCGGACGCGGACACCCTGCTGCGCGCCGCGGAAACCGCCATGTCGTCCGCGCGCCGCACGGGCCGGGTGCAGGTGTTCCGCCCCGAGATGCGCACGGACGCGGTGCAGGCCATGCGCATGGACACGGACCTGCGCCACGCCCTGGAGCGCGGCGAGCTGCGCGTCTTCTACCAGCCCGTCGTGGGGCTTCGGGACGGCCGGGTGCACGGCTTCGAAGCGCTGGTGCGCTGGGAGCACCCGGTGCGCGGGCTGGTGTCGCCGGCCGACTTCATCCCCGTCGCCGAGGACACGGACCTCATCATCCCCATCGGGGAGTGGGTGCTGCGGGAGGCGGCGCTGCAGCTGCGCGATTGGCAGGGACGCTATCCGGAGCACCCGCTTGGCATGGGCGTCAACCTGTCCGTCCGGCAGTTCCGGCCTGCGCTGGTGCAGCAGGTGCGCACCGTCCTCGAGCACAGCGGAGTGGACCCCGCGGGGCTCAAGCTGGAGGTCACGGAGAGCGTGGTGATGGCGGACGCGGACGACGCCATCGCCATCCTGCACCAGCTCAAAGAGCTTGGCATCAAGCTCCAGGTGGACGACTTCGGCACCGGCTACTCGTCGCTCTCGTACCTGCACCGGCTGCCGGTGGACATCCTCAAGATTGACCGCTCGCTGGTCGTCGCGATGCCGCAGGGGACCAAGCACGTGTCCATCGTGCGCGCCATCATCGCCCTGGCCAACACGCTGGCGCTGGAAACGACGGCGGAGGGGGTGGAGGACGCGGAACAGGCGGACAACCTGCGCGAGATGGGCTGCACCCACGCCCAGGGGTATCTCTGGAGTCGCCCTGTGCCCGCGGCGCAAGCCGAGCCGCTGATCACCGCCCCGCCTCTCACCCGATGATCGTTCCGCCACGTCCATGAGCCAGGATGGGCCGGTCCGGGATGCGTGAGACGCGGAGAGCAGGCGCCGGGCGGAAATCGTCCGGACCCTGGAGCGCCGGGATCACCGTGTCCGCGTGGAGCGGAACGTGCCCCATCCCCTCCCGCGACCGAAACGCCTGTCTTGCAACGACCGATGAGCGAGATCGTACCACCTGACGTGCCGCGGGCCGCCACCGGGATCGAGGGGCTGGACCGCATCCTGGGGGGCGGCCTGCCCCGGGGCGAGATCTACCTGGTGGAGGGGGAGCCGGGCACGGGCAAATCGCTCGTGGGCCTCCATTTCCTGCGCGCGGGCGCGGAGCTCGGCGAGCGCTGCCTTCTGATCACCATGGCGCAGAGCCAGGAAGCCATCGCCCGCCTGGCCGCCTCCCACGGCTGGACCATGGACGGCATCGAGGTCCACGAAATCTCCGCCGAGAACCTCGTCCCCGGCCTGCAATCCGAGCAGGTGCTCTTTCAGACGGCGGACGTGGAGCTGGGCGAGACCATGCGGGCGGTGCAGTCGGTGGTGGAGCAGAACAGGCCGGACCGCGTGGTCTTCGACGCCGTCTCCGAACTGCGGCTCCTGGCCAACGACCCCGCCCGATACCAGCGCCAGCTCTTCATCCTCAAGGAGCTCTTCGCCAACCGCGGCGCGACGGTCGTGTTCCTGGACAACCAGCCGCTCACGCCGGGGCACAGCGAGCTGCAGCACCTCGCCTTCGGCGTGATCCTGCTCAGCCACACGCCCACCCGCTACGGCAACGAGCGCCGGCAGCTGCGCGTGATGAAGGTGCGGGGGATCCGCTACCAGGAAGGAATCCACGATTTCGTGATCCAGACGGGCGGGGTGATCGTCTTCCCCCGCCTGAGGACGCGCGGCCGGGTCCAGAACGCCTGGAGGGCGCACGAGAGCGGCATCGAGGCGATCGACGAGATGCTGGGCGGCGGGCTGGCGGAGGGAAGCTCCACGCTCTTCCTGGGCCCCTCGGGCACCGGCAAGAGCTCGCTGGCGTCCCACTACGCCTACGCCGCGGCGCAGCGGGGCGAGCGCTCCATCTTCTTCCTGTTCGATGAACGCCCCGAGACCTTCATCCACCGCTCGGCGGGGATCGGGATGGACCCGCGCCCGCACATGGAGGCGGGGCGCATCGTGCTCCACGAGGTCGATACCGGCTCCGTATCGCCCGGGGAGTTCGCGGAGATGGTCCGCGCGGAGGTGCAGGAGCGCGGCGCCCGCCTGGTGGTGATCGACAGCCTTACCGGCTACATGAGCGCCATGCCGGACGACCGCATGCTGATCACGCAGATGCACGAGCTGCTGACCTACCTCAGCAGCCAGGCGGTGCTCTCCATCCTGATCGTGGCGCAGCACGGCGTGTTGGGCCCCACGGTGGGCGCGCCGGTGGACGTGAGCTACCTGGCCGACACCGTGCTCCTGCTTCGCCACTTCGAGGCGGACGGCGCCATCCGCCGCGCCATCTCGGTGTTCAAGAAGCGGTACGGCAACCACGGCCACGGCATTCGCGAGTTCCAGATCACCGCCCGGGGCATCGAGGTGGGCGAGCCGCTCACCGGCTTCCGCGGCGTGCTCTCGGGGAGTCCCACCTTCGAGGGATCCGCGGCGTCACTCATGGAGCTGAAGGAGGAATCCCCTGGCCGGTAGGACGGGCGGCCCCGGCAGCGCCCGGGACGAGCCGGGCGGCACCCCGGACTTCGGGGCCGCCGAGTTCCGCATCCTCATCTGCGCCCCGCTGGGGCGCACCGCGGAGCTGGCGCGGCAGGCCCTGCTCCAGGCCGGGTTCACCTGTCTCGTCTGTACGGGGGTGGCCGAGCTCTGCGCGGCCCTGCGGGAGGGTGCGGGCGCGGTGCTCCTGATCGAGGAGGCGCTCTCCGATGCGGCCGCCGTGGGGATGCTGCTGGACGCCGTGGCGGCCCAGCCCGCGTGGTCCGATTGCCCGATCCAGGTGTTCGCGGCCGATGCGGGCAGGCCGTCGCCCCCGCTGGCGGAGCTGGCCCGCCGGGGTGCCGGCTGGAGCATCGTGCTCCTGGACCGTCCCGTCCGCGCCGCCTCGCTCGTCTCGCTGATCGGGGCCGCCCTGCGCAACCGGGCGCGCCAGTACGCCCTTCGCGACCTGCTGGGCCGGTACGAGGAAGCGCGCGCGGAAGCGGACGCGGCCAACCGGGCGAAGGGCGATTTCCTGGCGGTGTTGAGCCACGAGCTCAGGACGCCGCTCAACGCCATCGGCGGCTACGCGGAGCTGCTGGAGATGGGAATCCGGGGTCCCGTCACGGACGCGCAGCGCAAGGACCTGGGACGCATCCAGCTGAGCCAGAAGCACCTGCTGGGCCTGGTGAACGAGGTGCTGAACTACGCCAAGCTCGAGACCGGCACGGTCCAGTACGACCTGCAGGACGTACCCGTACGCGAGCCCATCGCCGCGGCCGAGGCGCTCGTGCTTCCGCAGGCGCGGGCGAAGGGGCTGGAGCTGGTGGTGAGCGTGTGCTCGGCGGACCTCGTCGTGCGCGCGGACGTGGAGAAGCTGCGCCAGATCCTGGTGAACCTGCTCACCAACGCCGTGAAGTTCACCCCGCCGGCCGGACGGATCTCGATGCGGTGCCAGCCTGACGACACGGTCTGCCGCTTCCAGGTGAGCGACACCGGAATCGGGATCCCGGCCGACGAACTGGAGTCGGTGTTCCAGCCTTTCGTCCAGGTGCGCTCCGACCTCACCCGCACGCAGGAGGGCACCGGCCTGGGCCTGGCGATCAGCCGCGAGCTGGCGCGCGGCATGGGCGGCGACCTTACGGCCCGGAGCACGCCGGGCGTGGGGAGCACCTTCGAGCTCGTGCTCCCGCGCGCATGACGTGCCGCGCGAGCACGGCGCGCGCTTCGCCGGCGCGCTTGCGTCCGCGACCAGCGCCAGCCCACGACGAATGGGCGAATCATCTTGCCAGTTCCTGGCACGGCGCGACGGGACCCAGGCAGCGCTGGCCTTCGAGCCTCGTGCTCCGCACGCATGAGGTGCCGTGCGCGCAGAACGGCATCCGCCGGAATCCGGGGTGTGAACTCGCGCCAACCGCTCTAGTGGGGAAGATTCGGGACGACCGGCTCGCGCAGCTCCTCTCCGCCGGCGGCCGGCAGCCAGAGCGTGAACGCCGAGCCTGAACCGATCTCGCTTTCCGCGACCAGGTCGCCGCGCATCATGCGCGCCAGCCGGCGGCTGATGGCGAGCCCCAGTCCCACGCCTCCCGGATTCGCGACGCCGGCCCGGGCCTGCTCGTACGGCTCGAAGATCGCCTCCAGCCGATCGGGCGGGATGCCCGGGCCGTTATCCTCGACGCGGATGTACACCCACGGCCCGGACCCGCCGAAGTCCGCGCCGGCCGGAGGCGACTGGCTGGCCCCGGCGCTGACGACGATGCGCCCGCCCGGAGGCGTGAACTTCACCGCGTTGGCCAGCACGTTGGCCACGATCTGCCGCACGTGCTCCTCGCTGGCCCACGACAGCAGGCGCGCCGAGGATTGCCCGACCGAATCGCTGAGCGTGAGCGCCTTCGCCTCCGCCTGCGGCTGCACCAGGATCAGTGCGTCCTCGATCGCCCTCCCGATCGGCAGACTGGCGGCGGAGACCTGCACGCGTCCGGACTCCAGGCGTGACAGGTCCAGGATCTCGTTGGTGAGACTGAGCATGTGGGTTCCGCTGGCCCGGATGCGGCGGAGCTGCGCGCGCTGCTGATCGTTGAGCGGCCCCCCGATCTCCATCTCCAGGAGCTCCAGGTACCCGAGGATCGCGTTGAGGGGGGTGCGCAGCTCGTGGGTCATCTCGGCCAGGAACTCGCCCTTTGCGCGGCTGGCCTCCTCCGCGGCTTTGCGTGCCTCACCGGCTTCCTGCGCCGCACGCAGCGCGGCATCCCGGGCGTGGGCGGCCGTGAGGTCCCGCGTCACCTTCGCGAACCCGAGCAGCTCGCCGTCGTCGGTCTTTAGTGCGGTGAGCGTTACACCCGCCCAGAAGGTTGATCCGTCCCTCCGCACCCGCTGCCCCTCGCCCACGTACTCGCCGCGCACGGCCGCCTCTTCCAGGTGGGCCTCCGCGGACCCGTCCTCGGAGCCTCCGTCAAGGTACAGCATGCGCAGGTGCGCCCCCTCGACTTCCGCCGCCGTCCACCACTTCATCAGGCGGGCGCCTTCGCCCCAGCAGGTGATGATACCATCCGGGTCCATCAGGAAGATGGCGTAGTCGCGAACGCTGTCGGCCAGCGCGGCGAAAAGGCGGAGCGCCATCCCCGCGCCGTCGATCTCCGGGAGCCCGTCGGGCGCCCCGGCGTGTCGCCGGCCCGCACCGCCCGCGGTACGGCCACGCCGCAACGCGGCTTCCCTCTCCTCCGTCTCCCGCCCCGGAATGAGCGGGCGATCGCCGGGCACTCCCTCCGGAGCGCCTGTCGCGTTGGGATCGGGAGATTCTGGGCAGCGGTCTGCCTGGTGTTCGTCCACGGCTCAGTCGGGTGAGGAGGCGCGTTCCCCGCGCGGGGCGCGAGCGGTTTCTTCGGCCGAGCTGGAACGGGCAGGGGCGAGCAGCCGCATGGCCCGCCCACGCACCGCCAACCGGCGGCGCGCTTTGCAGAACCCAGACCAGAAAGGCGCGCGTGCGGATGGGCGGGTGGCGAACGGGACGGCCGGTCGCTGCGTGCGCCGCCGGACTTCCCCATCCACCCGGTCTTCCCCTCACCCGCTGGGTGCCCCGCGGTCAGAATCTGGACGCGGACGCGACGGGGACGGCCTCGGGCGAGCCTCAGTTGCCCAGCGCGACGGCGACGTTGCGCAGCAGGCCGCGGCGCTTCGCCCGCTTGATCGGCGAGCCCTTGAAGCGCGCGCTGAACTCCTCCTGCGTCATCGTCATCCACTCGATCAGCGACGGCCCGTCCAGCCCCTCGCGCGCCAGGAATGCCTCCTCGGCAGAAGGCGTGGCGAACGAGTTCCAGGGACAGACCTCCTGGGAGATGTGTCGACTTCCCCGTTTTCTCGATCCCGCTTTCGACGGGACGACGGACCGTCAAGGCGAAGCCCGAGGACTGAACCGTTCGGCAGCCGAGGTTGGCGTCAGGCTGCTTCCACCGATGCTCCCCGGCGACCGGATTTCGGTGAGGTGCGTACCGAGTGGACAGGCCGGGGTGCGGGGGTGCGAGGGATAGAGGTGCGGGGTGCCGGATGCTGGGGGGAGCCGGACCAACTCCGGTGCGCGCGGAGAGATCACGCGCCGGGAACAAGCACCCGCCACTTGTTCTGCGACAAATGTTTGCTATATTTCGCGCCTGTAGATGTGGGTTCTCCCCTGATGTTTCGTGAGTCTTGCTTTCTTCGACCGCCGCAGCCGGAAACAGGCAGACCGCCGCAAGCCCTGCAGGATCACCGGTTCCCCGCATCACGGCAGCGTCACAGGACCACTCTCTGCGCAGCGACGCGCGGAAAGTGGCCGCGCTCGCCGCGCCCATCGTCGCGAGCAACCTGCTCGGGTGGGCTGCCGGGTTCGCCAACGTCTACATGCTGTCGCGGCTGGGCGTCGAGACCGTGGCGGGGCTGGGCATGGCGACCCAGATCGTGATGATGACGCTGATCCTGGTGTTCGGGATCACCACCGGCACCATGGCGCTGGTGGCCCGGGCCCGCGGCGCGGGCGACGCGGCGGCCGCGTCGCACATCCTGCGGCAGTCCCTGCTGCTGGCGCTGCTGCAATCGATGGTGATCGCCGTGGCGGGGGTCGCGCTGGCGCCCTGGCTGCTGCGCGCGCTGGGAGCCGAGGGTGCCGCGGCCCAGGCGGGGACGCTGTACCTGCGCATCCTGCTCATCGGCCTCGCGTGCACCACCATCGACTACACCCTGGCCAGCACGCTGCGCGGGGTGGGCGATAGCATGACGCCACTCCGCACCAACGCCGCCGTCGTGGCCCTGAACATCGCCGGGACCGCGCTGCTCGTCTTTGGCCCCGGCCCGTTCCCCGCCCTCGGGATCGCGGGGGCCGCGGTCGCCAGCATCGGCGCGCGGGCGGTGGGCATGGGGTGGTTGTGGGCGCGGCTGCAAGGAGGGCGAAGCGGGTTCCAGTGGCAGCCGGGGCCCTGGTCGCCGGACCGGAAGACGATCCGCCGCATCCTGGACATCGGCGTGCCCAGCGCGGCGGAGGGGTTGGTCCGCTCCGGCACTTCCATCGTGCTGATGGGGGTGGTCGCACGCACCGGACCCGGAACGGCGGCCGTCGCGGCCCACACCATCGGCCTGCAGATGGAGATGTTCTCGCGTATGTCGAGCCTGGGGTTCGGGACCGCCGCGACGTCCCTGGTGGGACAGCGCATGGGCGCCGGCAACCCCGCGTCGGCCGAGCGCGTGGGCTGGCTGGCCTGTGCGATGTGCGTGGTGCTGCTGGGGGGGCTGGGCCTGGTCACGTTCCTGCTCGCCGGACCCCTGTCGGGCGTGTTCAGCGACGATCCGGCGACCGCCCGCCTTACGGCGGACTACCTGCGCACGCTCTCGCTGGCGCAGCCGCTGTCCGGGTTGGGAGTGGTGGTTGCGGGCGCGCTGCGGGGCGGTGGAGACACCCGGTTCCCCATGTGGGCCGCCGTCGTAGGCGGATGGCTGTTCATGATCCCGGCCGCGTGGCTGATGGGCGTGCACCTGGGGTGGGGGCCGCGTGCGGTCTGGCTGGTCCAGGCCCTGAACTACGCCGTGTTCGCCGGGCTGCTCACGTGGCGCTTCCGGGCGGGCCGGTGGAAGAGCATCCGCCTGTAGGGAAATGGGTAAGCGTTCAGCTGGTAGCCGCCAGGAGCTTGGCATGCTTCGGTGCTGCCCAGCGACGGTGCCGGCACGTCCAGCAGACGGCCCAGCAGGTCCACCGCCGACCGGCGGCTCATCCGGTAGTGCCCGATCAGCAGTCCCGCCAACGCGGTGAGCCGCGGTCCGAAGTGC
>DATAAG010000357.1:0-11042 GCA_036260235.1 Longimicrobium sp. | reverse complement strand
GGCAGGCGGAGAGCACCACCAGCCGCACGCCGTCCAGACGCATGGTGTTCACCGCCTCGGCGGTCAGCCGGCCGGTGGTGTCCGCCCCCGCCAGGACCAGGAAGGACCGCTCCGGCCGGGCGTCGTCGAACACGGCGTGGCCCGCGTAGTGGATCAGGCCGGCCGACCGCGCCCGCACCGCGAAGGCGTGGCGGGTGGCGCCGCTCCCTTCCAGGCGGACGTGGCCCGGATAGAGAAGCCCCAGGGACTCCACCTCCGCCTGCGCGCCCTGCAGCCGGTCCAGCGTGGGATACCGGTGCGCGTCGAACGCCGGATCGGCCACCAGCAGCGCGGGGCCGGAGCGCGCGGGCACCGGCCGGGCCGCGTCCGCCAGGGTGGCGGCAAAGCGCAGCGGGTGGTCGTCGACCAGGTACCGGCCCCGCGCATCCATCAACGCGGCGAAGGGAACGCCCGCCACCTCGCCGTCGGCCAGGACCACCAGCGGCGTCTCCGGCGGTCCCAGACGGCCGCGCACCGGGCGGATGAGCCAGTCGTACAGGCGCCGCAGGGCGGGGGCGGCCGCCGCGGCGCGCTCGGGGGACTCCAGCGCGGCGCTCGCCTGCTCGACGACCAGCAGGAAGGTGTCCCGGTCCACCGGGCGCCGCAGCAGGTGGATGGTGTCGCCGCGGAGGGTCCACGTGAGCAGCGTGTCGCGGATCAGCGCGTACTCCACGGCGACCTCGCCCGGCGGCGCCGCCAGCCGGCCGGTCGCCCCGGCGCCGCCCTCGCGCTGCGGCGCGAACGAGATCCGCCCCCGCTCCAGCACCCGCAGCGCCTCCGCCATGCGTCCGGCGCGCAGGTGCAGCATCACCAGCTGGTCGAAGCGGCTGCGCGCCTGCTCGACCATGGCGCCGCGCAGCCGGGCATCGCTCTCCTTTCCGGTGAGCCCCCGGATGTACGAGGTGACCGTCTCCAGGTCGGCGGTGGCACCGGCCACGTCCCCCGCCGCCAGCCGCGCGTCCGCGCGCCGCAGGACGGCGGGGAACAGCCACACGACGTTGTTCCTGGCGAAGTAGTCCACCGCGGAATCCATCGCGGCGGCGGCACCGGGGGCGGCTTTCCCCGACCCGATTGCGGCGCGGGAGAACCGCAGGACCATGGTCCCCCATTCCCGCGGCCCGGCCGGGAGCTTGCCGACGGATGCGGCGGCGGTCTCCAGATCCCGCGCCGCGCCCAGGCTGTCGCCCCTGAGGGCGCGGCTCCAGGCGCGCGCCTGGAGCGCTTCCAGCGGATGCAGCGAGGTGCCGGCGCGCAGGGCCACCGAGACGTCCTCGTCGTGGATGACCGCCGACGCCCGCCGCATCCCGTCCCGGTTGGCGATCCGGGCCAGGGTGAGCAGGTGCCCGTGCAGCCACACGGACTGTCGGTAGGGGCGCAGCACCCGGAGGGCCTCGTGCATGGTCTGGTACGCGGCCAGCGAGTCCCCCCTCTCGTACGTCGCCTCGCCGTCCATCCCCAGCATCGCGCCCATCAGCTCGGTTTCGCCGGCGCCACCGAACAGGGCCGCCGCGGACCGGTACTCCGCGCTCGCCTCCGCCCGGCGCCCCGTGCGCAGCAGCACGGTCGCCAGGATCCACCGGGTGCGGGCCTTCAGGCCCGGATGGCGGGCGGCGTCCACCCGGGGGAGGAGCGCGCGGATGGCCGCTTCCGCCTCGTCGCGCCTGGACAGGTACACCAGCGCACCCGCGCGGAACGCCGTTGCCCACTGCAGCAGTGCCGGCGACGACGGGCGGGAGTCGACCACGAGGGTGAACGCGTCGAACGCCGCGCGGTGATCCAGCTGGTAGTGCGCCCGCCCCCGGGCATACGCCCGGTGTGCCCGCGCCAGCCACAGCGTGGCCGCGGTCCCGGGGGCCGCTGCCCGGATGGCGCGCACCGCATCGGCCAGGGAGGCGTCTCCCCCCCGCCGCTGTTCCAGGGCACGGCCCAATCCTTCCGCCAACTCCAGCAATGACGCCGCGCGCGCCGCGTCGCCCTCTTCCACGGCCGTGCCCCAATCGCCGAGCACGCGATCCCATCCCAGCACCCGCGCCTCCTGCGGATGGTTCGCGGCGAACGCCGTCACCTCCGCCGGGGACGTTCCCGCGGTGGGCTCCCGGACCGCGGCTGCCTGCGTGATCAGGTCCTGCTTTCGCCGGCGCGCCTCATCCGCCCACGGGGAGGTCGAATCGATTTCCAGGTACGCGTGCCAGGCGTGGGCGGCCTGCTCGTCCACGCCCAGCGCCTGCAGCGCCAGGGCGGCGTTGAAGCGCGCCGCAGCGTTTCCCGGCTCGCGCGCCAGCGCCTCGTACGCGAACTCCAGCCCGGCGAACAGGTCGCGTGGATTCTGCGTCCGCTCGGCGCGCACCAGGTGGGCGGCGGAAAGGTCCGCCAGCAGCGGCACGGAGCCCGGAGAAAGCCGCAGCGCCTTGCCCAGGCGCGAGATCGCCGCGTCCAGCGACGCCTCCGTCTCGTCCCACCAGACCACGCCGGCGAGCGCCGACGCCTGCAGCAGGGCGGGGTCGTGGCTTTCCCCGGCCGAGGCCAGCGCGGCAAGCTCCAGCGGCGTCTCCTCGCTCGCCTCGCACCTCTCGCGCGGCACGGTCTCGTCGCCATGGGCGGGGAGCGGCGTGCAGCGCCGGTACTCCGTGGGGATGGACAGGCGGGGCGCGAAGACGCGCTCTGGCGTGGCGCGGGCCAGCCGGCGCACCGGGTTGCCATGGGACGCGGGGAGCGACCGGCTGATCGCGGCCGCGCAGAGCAGCGCCGCCACCAGCGCGAGAACGACGTAGCGCCTCATCCGCCGGTCCGCGTGCGCGAACGGGAGGGATCGGGTGCCGTGAATCGCCGCCATGGGAGCGGGTGCGGGGACGGCGGGACCACGGAGAGGGATGGGGAGCCGGGCAGGATCTTCATCGAGAACCACCGATTGACGGCTTCGCGACGCGTGCGCGACACGGGAAGGTGCGACCGCGCGCGCGGGAACACAAGTCCCGCGTGATGTCCGGATGAGGGTGGGGGCGTGCGGACAGCTTGACGGCGGATGCCGCCGCCGATACGACTTACCGCCCGATGTAGAGAACGCGCCGCCGGCTCCGACTACGCGGTGCAAGGGCCAACGGCGGCTCCCTGCACGCCGACGACGGCATGACCACCGGACAGGAGACGGAGCCATGAAGTACATGCTGATGATGCACGTGCCGGCCGGGACGGGCGACTACCAGGTCAGCGACTGGTCCCCGGAAGACTTCAAGGCGCACATCGCCTTCATGCACCGCTTCAACCAGGAGCTCACGCGGGCGGGGGAGTGGGTGGACGGGCAGGGGCTCACCCCTCCGGGCGAGGCCAGGCTGGTGCGGGCGGGCAGGGACGGCGCGCCGGTGACGGATGGGCCGTTCCCCGAGACCAAGGAGTTCCTGGCCGGCTACTGGATCGTGGAGGTCGATTCCCCCGAGCGCGCCTACCAGCTGGCGGCGAAGGCGTCCGCCGCCCCCGGCCCCGGCGGGGCGCCGCTGAACATGCCCATCGAGGTGCGGCAGGTGATGAGCGGGCCGCCCGAGGGGTGAGCATCGTGACCGGGGCGCCCTCCAGCGACACCACCGTCGGGCACCTGCTGCGCGAGCTGGCGCCGCAGGTGCTGGGCGCGGTGGCGCGGCGGCACGGCGACTTCGACGCGGCGGAAGACGCGGTGCAGGAGGCGCTGGTCGCGGCGGCCATGCAGTGGCCGGAACAGGGGATCCCGCAGAACCCGCGCGGGTGGCTGTACCACGTGGCCCTGCGGCGCATCACCGACCACCTGCGCAGCGAGATGGCGCGCCGCCGCCGCGAGGATGCGGTCGCCAGCCAGGTGTGGGCGGACTGGGCGTTCGTGCCGCCGCCGGACGTGGACGTCGGGGTGGACGGCGACGACACCCTCACCCTCCTCTTCATGTGCTGCCACCCCGCGCTCACGCCCGCCTCCGCCATCGCGCTCACCCTGCGCGCGGTGGGCGGCCTGACCACGGCGGAGATCGCCAGCGCGTTCCTGGTGCCGGAGGCGACGATGGCGCAGCGGATCAGCCGGGCCAAGGCGAGCATCAAGGCGTCGAAGATCCCCTTCAGCATGCCCGCCCCGGCGGAGCGCGCGGAGCGGCTGCGGTCCGTGCTGCACGTCCTCTATCTGGTCTTCAACGAGGGATACGCCAGCAGCAGCGGCCCGCGGCTGCAGCGCACCGACCTTTCCGGCGAGGCCATCCGCCTGGCGCGCACCCTCCACGGCCTGCTCCCGGACGACGGCGAGGTCGCCGGACTCCTCGCGCTGATGCTGTTGACCGACGCCCGCCGCGCCGCGCGCACGGGGCCCGGCGGCGAGCTGATCCCGCTGGACGAGCAGGACCGTTCGCTGTGGGACCGGGAGCTGATCGCGGAGGGGGTCGCGCTCGTCTCCGCCGCCCTCTCGCGCGGCCCGGTGGGCGCGTACCCGCTGCAGGCCGCCATCGCCGCCGTGCACGACGAGGCGGCGCGCGCGGAAGACACGGACTGGCCGCAGATCCTGGCGCTGTACCGCGTGCTGGAGCGAATGTCGGACAACCCGATGGTGTCGCTGAACCGCGCGATCGCGCAGGCGATGGTGCACGGCCCGCAGGCGGGGCTGGAGCAGCTGCAGGCGCTGGACGAGGATGCGCGGCTGCGCGGGCACTACCGCCTGGACGCCGT
Organism: Longimicrobium sp.; assembly: GCA_036260235.1. Lineage (GTDB taxonomy): Bacteria > Gemmatimonadota > Gemmatimonadetes > Longimicrobiales > Longimicrobiaceae > Longimicrobium. The sequence continues at coordinate 6,329 of DATAAG010000357.1, read as the reverse complement.
CCGCGGCCACCTCTACGAGCGGCTGGGCGACGCCGGGCGCGCCGTCGCCCACTACCGCGCCGCGGCGGAGCGCACCGCCAGCATCCCGGAGCGCGACTACCTCACCCTCAAGGCTGCACGGCTCGCGGCCGCGGCGCAGCGCACGTGAACACCTTCATCTGTATCGTGGAGGACGTGTTTCAGATCGCGCCCGGGCGGGGATGCGTCATCGCGCCGGGGCTCCCGGTGGATTCCGATCTCCGCATCGGATCGGGAGACGGCATCCTGCTGAAGCGCCCCGACGGCCCGGAGCTGGAGACGATCGCGCGCGGAATCGCCATGGGCGGGCTGCGTAAGCGCACGGCGATCCCGATCCTTCTCGCGATCGCGGACAAGGCTGAAATCCCCATCGGCACGGAAGTCTGGCTCTTGCAAGCCGGCCCCGCGTCGTCCTGAACGCGGGGATATCCGGCCCCGGGATGGCGTTCGGACGCGCTGGCGGGCTGATGCGGAGGCGCATCAGGAAACCAGATTGGCCTCATGCAGAGTCAGCAGAGTGAGCAGAGTTGGGCCTGTGCTGGGGCCAGTACTCTGCTCACTCTGCTGACTCTGCGTGAGACAATTCTTTTCCAGGATTCGGATGACACCCTCCCCTGCGGCAACGCGCGACGTAGATTGCAGTCCGGCCCGGCCACGCGAGATCAACCCTCATCCGCACCAACCCATGAAGCAGGCGAGACTCCTTCGCGGTACGCTGGCACTGCTGGCGGTCTTCTTCACCGTCGCGACCGGCTCTGGGCAGCAGGCCAGCGGGCGCTGGTCGGCGGAGCGGGCAGCGGCGTGGGAGCGCGAGACGGGGTGGCTGGTGGGGAGCAACTACGCGCCCGCGACGGCCATCAACCAGCTGGACATGTGGCAGGCGGAAAGCTGGGACCCGGCCACCATCGACCGGGAGCTGGGGTGGGCGCGGAGCCTGGGGTTCAACACCATGCGGGTGTTCCTGCACGACCTGGCCTACCGGCAGGACCCGCAGGGCTTCCTGGACCGCGTGGACCAGTTCCTGGCCATCGCCGACCGCCACGGCATTCGCCCCATGCTGGTGCTGTTCGACGCGGTGTGGGACCCGTTCCCGCGCCCGGGGCCGCAGCGCCGGCCCACGCCGGGGCTGCACAACTCCGGCTGGGTGCAGTCGCCCGGGGTGGAGATCCTGCGCGACTCCATGGGCTACGAGGCGGAGCTGGCGCCGTACGTGAAAGGGGTGATCGGCCGGTTCGCCAGCGATCGCCGGGTGATCGCGTGGGACCTGTTCAACGAGCCGGACAACATCAACGGGGGCTCGTACCGGGCCTTCGAGCCGGACAACAAGGGCGAGCTGGCCTTCGCGCTGCTGCGGCGCACCTTCGCCTGGGCGCGGGAGGTGAACCCCACGCAGCCGCTGACCGCCGCGCCGTGGAAGGGCGACTACGCGGATCCCAGCCAGACGGCGCCCATCACCACCTTCATGCTGGACAACAGCGACGTCATCAGCTTTCACAGCTACGACCCGCTGGTCCCGCTGCAGCGGCTGGTGGCGGCGCTGCAGCGGTACGGCCGGCCGATCCTCTGCACGGAGTACATGGCGCGGCCGCGGGGCAGCACCTTCGAGACCGTCCTGCCGTTCTTCCGGGAGCAGGGAGTGGATGCCTACAACTGGGGCTTCGTGAGCGGCGAGTCGCAGACCATCTACCCGTGGGACTCGTGGGAGCACAAGTATCCCGCCGAGCCGCCCGTCTGGTTCCACGACATCTTTCGCCCCGACGGCACCCCCTACCGCCAGGGCGAGGTGGAGCTGATCCGCTCGCTCACGCGCGGGCGGTGAAGTTCCGGCCGCGCCGCCCGGTTTTCCTGAAACGGGGTTGTCAAACCTCGCGACGACGATCGTCTTCCTGAGCCTGAGAGGGTGTTGCCAAACCGCCACGAACGAGCGCTGTCTTCCTGACCTTCGGTCGCGCGCAAGCAGCAGTGAGGCTGGAAGTTACAGGTGAGCGCTCCCTCGGGGAGGCAGCGCTTGTCACGGCGGCGCCCCGGAGTATGGCAAGACCGTCTCATACCGAATTCGGATAAACTGTCATTCTGAGGGAGGCGCCCCTGGATCTTGCCGCCCGCTCACGAGCATGCGCGCCGACCGAAGAATCTGTACGCTGGGCGGCAGGATCTCGCGGCCACGATGAGTTCCCCGGACGATGTCCGGGGGCGGGTTCGGCGCGAGGGGCGGGAGATTCTTCGGTCGCGCCACAGGCTCCGTGCTCATCCGTCGGTTCGGCGCGGGCGCTCTCGGAATGGAAAGGTCCGGTGTGAGCCGCCGCGCCCCCTCCGGGCTCGCATGACTCGCCCACCTCCCCCAAAAACCCCTGGGGGAGGTTGATGGGGACGAGAGATTCGTACGAGACGTCTTTCGTCCTACAGGATCGGCGCAGCCGTTGAGGACTCAGAATGACAGGTGTCTTTCCAGATCTGGTATCAGGCCGACAACGCTTCTTCCGGAACCCGTGTAAGCGCCAGCCTCGCGCAAATCCTCCAGACCAGCGACCCCGCATGACCATCACGGCACCCTCCCCCGCCGCCGCGGCACCGATCGCGAGCTACTCCTTCCGGCGCTCCATCCTGGAGCGGGAGAAGACGTACACGCTGTACCCGGACCGGCTGGAGGTCGCGGCGGAGGGCGAGATGCCCGGGGTCTACCCGCTGGACCAGGTGGACGAGGTGCACCTGAAGTTCGACCGCACCAAGCAGCGCGCCTACTTCAGCTGCTTCATCCACACCGCGGACGGCAAGATCGCGCTGCGGCACGTGCACTGGGGCGGGGTGGCAAACTTCCAGGACCGGCGCGAGACGTACACGCCGTTCGTGCGGGCGCTGCTGCTGGCGCTGGCGAACCGGCCGGGCATCTACTTCCACGCGGGGTCGCTGCTGAACTTCCTCACTGCCATCGTGGGGCTGCCGCTGGTGGTGGTGCTGGGCCTGGCCGCGCTGGCGGCCGACAGGATGGTGGGGGTGGGACTGGCGGCGCTGCTGGCCTTCATGTGCCTGTCGATCCTCCCGCGCTCGCGGCCCCGGCGCTTCGATCCGCGCAATCCGCCGGCCGCGCTTCTGCCGATGTAGTCGCATTCACGCGCTCACCGTGTCACCTGTCACCCTCTCACGACCATGCCGGCGGAAACGACGACGGAGCACCAGTGGCTGCAGCGGATGGCCGGCGAGTGGAGCTTCGCGATGGAGGCGGAGGGCCAGCCCGGCGAGCCGCCCATCACCGACTCGGGAACGGAGCGGGTGCGCTCGCTGCACGGGGTCTGGATGCTGTGCGAGTCGCAGGGCACCGCGCCCGGCGGCGGCGCGGAGACCTCCATCATGACGCTGGGCTACGACCCGGCGGCGCAGCGGTTCACCGGCACCTTCATCAGCTCGATGATGACGCACCTGTGGCTCTACTCCGGGACGCTGGACGCCGGCGGCACCACGCTCACGCTGGACACCGAGGGCCCCAGCTACACCGGCGAGGCGAAGATGTCGAAGTATCGCGACACCATCGAGCTGCGCGGCGGCGACCACCGCGTGCACACCTCCGCCTACCAGCGCGACGACGGCAGCTGGCATCAATTCATGACGGTGCACTACCGGCGGACCGGCTGACCCGGCGGGACCGGTGAGCCAGGCGCTCTACGACCGCATCGGCGCCGGGTACGCCGCCTGGCGCCGCCCGGACCCGCGGCTGGCGGCCCGGATCGCAGAGGCGCTGGGCCCCGCGCGCACGGTGGTGAACGTGGGCGCGGGGGCGGGCTCGTACGAGCCGGCGGACCGCGCGGTGGCGGCGGTAGAGCCGTCCGCGGAGATGATCCGCCAGCGGCCGTCCGCCGCCGCGCCCGCCCTCCGTGCCTCTGCCGAGGCGCTGCCCTTCCGCGACGGCGCGTTCGACGCCGCGTTGGCCATCCTGACCGTCCACCACTGGCCGGACCGGCGCGCGGGGCTGCGCGAGATGCGGCGGACGGCGCGCGGTCGGATCGTGGTGCTGACGTGGGATCCGGCGCACCCCGGGTTCTGGCTGGTGCAGGACTACTTTCCCGAGATCCTGCGCATCGACCGGGTGATCCTGCCGCCGCTGGAGGAGATCGCGGAGATCCTGGGCCCGCTGCAGGTGCGGCCGGTGCCGGTCCCGGCGGACTGCTCCGACGGGTTCCTGGGCGCCTACTGGCGCCGCCCGGAGATGTACCTGGACGCCGGCGCGCGGGGCGCCATCTCCAGCTTCGCCCAGCTGGCGGAGGTGGAGCCGGGACTGGCGCGGCTGCGCGCGGACCTGGCGGACGGCAGCTGGGAGCGCCGCAACGCCGCGCTGCTGGACCAGCCGGAGCTCGACGTGGGGTACCGGCTGCTGGTCGCCGCGCCGCACGGGTGACGGACGCTGGCGCCGGCCGCCAGCGTCGGCCATCTTGTGGTTTCCGCGATTCTCCTGCCGGACACCCCTGACCCGCGTGCGCCGGGCCGCTCCCGCCGATGTTCGAGATCCGCGCGGCCACGCAGGCGGATGCCGCGTCCGTCGCGGCCATCCACGTGCGCGGCTGGAAGACCACCTACCGCGGCATTCTTCCCGACGGGCTGCTGGACGCGCTGCGAGTGGAGGACCGGCTGCCGCAGTGGCTCGGCTGGATCGAGGGACCCCGCGTGCACACCCTGGTCGCCTGCCGGGGCGCGGAGCCGATCGGGTTCGTGCGGCTGTGCCCGGCGCGGCCCATCGCGGACCCGCCGCCGGAGTACGCGGAGATCACGCACCTGTACGTGGACCGGCAGGCGCACGGGGGCGGCGTGGGACGGGCGCTGATCGGCCGGGCGCTGCAGATCGCGCGCACGGAGGGGTATCGCGGCGTGCTGCTGTGGGTGCTGGAGGAGAACCACCGCGCTCGCGCCTTCTATGAAGCCGCCGGGCTGCGGGCGGACGGCACGTCGCGCACCGAGCCCGCGTTCCTGGGGAACGACGCCGCGGAGGTCCGCTACGCCCTGGCCTTTGCGCCGGAGCCCGCGTGACCCGCCGGGTGCCCGCGGAGGCGGACCGGACAGCGCGTCGTTTTTGCGGCGGCTCATGCTGGTTGAGATTCTGATCCGATAACGTGCCGTCCGCCCGCGGGAGCGAATGATGCTCATTGCGAATCAAATCCGGTAACTGCTTCCACCGGAACTCGCCACCACGCTGCTGAGGCAGCGATGCAGTCCGCGCAGGCGGACTTTGCGAATTTCCAGCGGCGACTTCAGTCGCTCCGGCGCGGGCGCGGCGACTACCGGGTTGGCTCCGCAAGGCGCATCGGTCGCTGTCTTCGGGACCCGCCGTGCTCCTCATCCTTCCACCCCTGCCCGCCTCCCGATGACCCGCATCGCCCGCCTGCTGCTCCCGGCGCTGCTCGCCGCCGTGCCGCTGCGCGCGCAGCAGCCCGCCCCCGCCGCGTGGACGGACCCGGCGCTGGCGGCCACGCTGGACAGCCTGGTGCGCGGGTTCCGCGGCGACGTTGGCATCTACGTGCGCCACCTGCGCACCGGCGCCGGCGCGGCCATCCGCGCGGATTCCGTCTTTCCCACCGCCAGCCTGGTCAAGGTGCCCATCCTGCTGGCGCTGTACGACCAGGTGGAGCAGGGACGGCTGGACCTGGACGCACGGGTGCCGTACCCGGACACGCTCAACTACCGCTACGTGGAGGCCACGGACGTCGTGGGATACATGACCCCCGGCGACACGCTGCCCCTTTCCGAGCTCGCCTTCCTGATGCTGACGGTGAGCGACAACGTGGCCAGCCTCTGGATCCAGGCGCTCGTCGGAGGGGGCGCGGCGGTGAACGAGTGGCTGGCGGCGCACGGCTTCGCGCACACGCGCGTGAACTCGCGCACGCCGGGGCGCGAGCAGGCGCGCTCCGTCTACGGCTGGGGGCAGACCACGCCGCGCGAGATCGCCGAAGCGCTGGTGATGATCCGCGAGGGGCGCGCCGTGAGCCCGCGCGCCTCGGAGGCCATGTACCGCATGCTCACCCGCAGCTACTGGGACGCCGTCGCCCTGTCGCAGATCCCGCCGACGGTGCAGGCCGCCAGCAAGCAGGGCTTCGTGGACCGCTCGCGCAGCGAGGTGCTGCTGGTGAACGCGCCCGGCGGCGACTACGTGCTGGCCGTCATCACCAAGAACCAGGTGGACACCAGCTACGAGGCGGACAACGAGGGCCACCGCCTGATCCGGGCCGTCTCCCGCGCCGTCTACGAGCACTTCAACCCGAACGATCCCTGGCGGCCGGCGCCATGAGGCCAGGGTGCTCCGCTTTCCCTGAGTCTGCCGTTGCGGC
>DATAAG010000356.1:0-17733 GCA_036260235.1 Longimicrobium sp. | reverse complement strand
TGTACAGGTAGTAGCCCGGAAACGGCGGGCAGTATTCCTCCAGCACGGCAAGGACCTCGCCGCGGTCCAGGTACGGCTGCACCCCGTCTCCCATCCCGATGGTCAGCCCCAGGCCCGCCGTCACCAGCCGCATCATCAGGGAGAAGTCGTTCGCGACGACCCGGGCGGGGACCGCCACGGAGAAGTCCCCGCCGCCGGGCTCGGTGAACTCCCAGCGGTACGGCGCGGCATCCGGACCCGGCCGCCAGTTGATGCACGCGTGTCCAGCCAGGTCGCGGGGGTGCTCCGGCCGGGGGTGCCGCGCGAAGTACGCCGGCGATCCCACCACCACGAGCCGCTGCGGGCCGGACGCGGGGACGGCGATCATGTCCTGCTCGATCACCTCGCCCAGCCGGATGCCGGCGTCGTAGCCGGCCGCCACGATGTCGCTCACGTCCTCGTCGACGATGACGTCGAGCCGCACCTCGGGGTACGCCCGCAGGAACCCCGCGAGCGCGGGCCCGCGCAGGAACCCCTCCGCCCCGGCGCTGATGTTCAGCCGCAGCGTCCCCCGGGGCTCGTCCGCCAGCTCTCCCACCTCCTCCGCGGCGGCCTGCAGCGCGTCCAGCGCCTGGCGGGCCGCCGCGTAGAACCGCTCTCCCGCTTCGGTCAGCCGCACGCTGCGCGTGGTCCGCAGCAGGAGCGTGACGCCCAGCCGCTGCTCCAGCTGGCGCAGTGCCTTGCTCAGCGCCGTCCCGCTCACGCCCAGCTGCCGCCCCGCCGCGCGGAATCCCTTCGCTTCCACCACCGCAACGAACTCCGGGACCCCGTCGGTGATGTCGGTCATTGTCAACCTGCAGGCATCAGGTTGCGAACCGCCGTCTCGTTTATACGCATGAGTCATTGAGATAGCTTCCCTCGGCGAAAGAGGCAACGGGTTGCGGCCGAGAGTCGAGGAAGGTCGATCCGCCGCGGCAGCAGGCCAACGCCTCCCGAGCGATCGACCAGCTACCTCAGAGGAGCTCTAACGAATGAACCCAATGGTTGATGCCGCTGATCCGGCGGTGACGAACAGATCCACCGGCTGGGGTGCCGGCCGGCGCCTGCTGCGCAGGGTCGCAGGCACGGGCGCCCTCGTCGTGGGTTTGCTTTTCATGACGGATGGCACCGCATCCGCGCAGGTCACCCTGGCGTGGGACAAGACCTTTCCGCAAAGCCCCCGCGTCGAGCACCGGAAGGTGACCTTCTACAACCGGCTCGGCATCAACCTGGTCGCCGACCTGTACATCCCCAGGAACCTGGATCGCTCGCGTCGACACCCGGCGATCATCGTCGGACACCCGTTTGGCGGCGTCAAGGAACAGACGTCGGGCCTCTACGCGCAGACGATGGCGGAACGCGGCTTCGTCACGCTGGCGTTCGACGCCTCGTACAACGGGGAGAGCGGCGGCCAACCACACTTCATCGCGTCTCCCGAGGCCTTCGTCGAGGATTTCAGCGCCGCCGTGGACTACCTGGGAGGGAACGCGCTGGTCGACCGCGACCGCATCGGGGTGATCGGTGTCTGCGGGAGCGGCGGATTCTCGCTGGCGGCCGCGCAGATCGATCCCCGGATCAGGGCCGTGGCCACCGTCAGCATGTACGACATCGGCCAGGCAACACGGCAGGGCCTGGCCGAGAGCCTGGACGAAGCAGCGCTCAGGCACTCCCTGCAGAGCCTCGCGGCGCAACGCTGGGCGGAGGTGGATGGCGCGGAGAGGGCGATGGTGATTGGAACGCCCGAAGCGCTCACCGAGCGTGCGACGGAGATCGATCGGGAGTTCTACGACTACTATCGCACGCCGCGCGGGCATCACCCGCGCTCGACGACGGCGATGACGCGCACGAGCGGGGCTCCCATGATGCTGTTCTCGGCGTTCGAGCATCTCGGGTGGATCTCGCCGCGTCCGGTCCTGTTCATCACGGGAGACCGTGCACACTCGCGCATCTTCAGTGAGCACGCGTTCCAGAGCGCGTCGGAGCCGAAGGAGCTCTACATCGTTCCCGGTGCCGGTCACGTGGACCTGTACGACCGTGTGAACCTGATCCCGTGGGACAAGCTCACGTCGTTCTTCACACAGCACCTCCGCTGAGCGCAGCGGCACTCGCCGCCATCGTTGGGCACCCGCTCGAGACGAGGTTCAGGGTCACGCGGAGCAGCAGAGCAGCAGAGGAGCACCAGCGCTTGTCTCTGCTAAACGCACATCGCCATCCAGGAGGCGCTCGACCGCTGACCGGCGCGGGCCTGCGCTGAAACAACGACGAGTGAAGGATTGGAGTCGATCAACATGAAGGGAGCAGTTCTTTACGGACCGGGGGACGTGCGCTTCGAGGAGCGCCCCGACCCGACCATCATCGAGCCGACGGACGCGATCATCCGCCTCTCGGCCAGCTGCGTCTGCGGCTCCGACCTGTGGCCCTACCGCGGCGTCGGGGCATCCCCCGAGCCGACGCCGATGGGCCACGAGTACGTCGGCATCGTCGAAGAGGTCGGCAGTGCGGTTCGCACCGTGAAGAAGGGGCAGTTCGTCGTCGGCTCGTTCTTCGCCTCGGACAACACCTGCCCCATCTGCCGCGCGGGGTACCAGAGCCGGTGCGTCGACGCCCGGCCCATGGGCGCGCTGGGCGCGCAGGCGCCCTACCTGCGCGTCCCGCTCGCCGACGGCACCCTGGTCGGCACGCCGGATCTGCCGGACACGGGGATGATCCCGAGCCTGCTCGCGGCCTCCGACGTCCTGGGCACCGGCTGGTTCGCGGCCGACGCGGCCGCCGTGGCGCCCGGCAAGACGGTCGCGGTCGTCGGGGACGGCGCCGTGGGGCTGCTGGGCGTCCTCTCCGCCAAGCAGATGGGGGCGGAGCGCATCATCCTGATGAGCCGTCACGAGGACCGGCAGACGCTCGGCCGCGAGTTCGGCGCCACGGACATCGTGACCGAGCGGGGCGACGAGGGGGTGGCGCGCGTCAAGGACATGACCGGCGGGCTCGGCGCGCACTCGGTGATCGAGGCGGTGGGAACGCAGGAGTCGATGATGCAGGCGATCCGCTCCACGCGGCCCGGCGGGCACGTCGGCTTCGTCGGCGTCACCCACGACGTCGCGATCCCGGGCCTGGAGTACTTCTTTTCCGCGGTCCACCTGCACGGCGGTCCCGCCCCGGTCCGGCGCTTCCTCCCCGACCTCGTCGGCCGGATCTGGAACGGGACGATCAACCCCGGCAAGGTCTTCGACCTGACGCTCCCCCTGGAGCAGGTGGCCGAGGGCTACCGTGCGATGGACGAGCGCCGCGCCATCAAGACGCTGCTCACGGTCTGAGGCGCCGGGCCATGCAGATCCTGATGGACGTCGAGGGCACGCCGGTCGCGGCGACCCTCGACGAAGCGCCGCGTGATACGGCTGGACGGCCACTTCGGACCACGCCAGGGCGGATTCTCGATCCGGGCACCTGGTTGCACCTGGAAACGAAAGGAAAGACGAAGATGAAGCTTTTCGCTGCCGTCGCCATCCTTCTCACCCTGCTCGCGGCGGGGCCCGCGGCCGCACAGGGCATCGAGATCTCGCCCAACGGCTCGCGGCCCTCCACCCTCGGATCGGCCGAGAGCTTCACGGGCTCCGTGGTGATCGACCCGCTGTTCGGGGCGACCGCGCACACCCGCGCCACGGCCAGCCAGGTGACGTTCCAGCCCGGCGCCCGCACCGCCTGGCACTCCCATCCGGCCGGCCAGACGCTGATCGTGACGTCGGGGACGGAGTGGGTGCAGGAATGGGGCGGGGCCCGGCGCGAGATCAGGCCGGGCGACGTCATCTGGACCCCGCCGGGCGTGAAGCACTGGCACGGCGGCACCGCGACCAGCGGGATGAGCCACGTCGCCATTCAGGAAACGGTGAACGGCGAGGTCGTCCGCTGGATGGAGCACGTGAGCGACGAACAGTACCACGCCGGGGCCGAGGGTGCCCTGAAGCCGTGAACCGGGACGAATCCATGACATCTGGAACAGCGGCATCGCGCCGCCCGCGCGTGATCTGCCACATGCTCGCGTCGGTCGATGGGCGAATCGCCGTCGACGGCTGGCCGGTTTCCGCGGAGGGACGGCGGCAGTACGAGATCGTGCACGCGAGCTACCGGCCCGACGGGTGGATCTGCGGCCGCGTGACCATGGAGCCGTTCGCCGGAGGCCTGCGTTCCGAGGCCGAGGTCGCGCGCGAGCACCACGGCGCTCCGCGCGACGACTTCCGTGCGCCGGGCGACCACGGCTCCTTCGCCTTCGCGGTCGACGCGAGCGGCCGGCTGGCCTGGGAGTCGAACGACATCGACGGCGACCACGTCGTCGCGATCCTTTCGGAGCGCGTGTCCGACGAGTACCTCGCGTTCCTGCGAGAGCGCGGCGTGTCGTATCTCCTCGCCGGGCCGCGGGACCCTTCGGCAGGCTCGGGGCAGGCCGTGGACCTGCCGCTGGCGCTGGACCGGATCGGCGAGCGCTTCGGCGTGCGCACACTGATGCTCGAGGGCGGTGGGCGGATCAACGGCGGGATGCTGGACGCGGGGCTGGTCGACGAGGTGAGCCTGCTGCTTGCGCCGGTGGCGGACGGACGGATGGGGACGCCGGCGCTCTTCGACGCCGGGGGCGGTACGCCGCGCCGGCTCGCGCTCCAGGCGGTCGAGCAGCGCGGCGACGGCGTCGTGTGGCTGCGCTACCGCGTGGAGCCGGGGACGCCGTGAGTGTGCCTCCGGACAGCCGGACGCACGTTCCTGCGCGGGATGACCCATCGACCGGAGCGGCCCGGATGGCAGGGGACCGGGGGACTGAACCGCCGTCCGAGGACGGGACGGCGGTGCCGCCCGCGCACGGAGCGGCCCAGATCACGGCGACGGCCGAAGCCGAACGGCAGGATCGGCGATGAACGACAACGTCGACGGGCGTTCGGCAGGCGCTCGCCTGTTTTGCGGATGCTCGGATGGGCGTCGATACTCCTGAAGACGACTCACGCCTGATGGCGCCGGGTCGTTCCAGGAGGGATGAACGCGAGAGCCTCCAGCCCGGCTCCCGGCTCTCCCGCACCCCCGAGGGCGGCGCGGCAGCGCTGCGGGGGAGGGAAGGGGCGGAGGAGGACGCGCGGGTGCGGGAGGAGAGCGCGGCGGCGCTCGCGGCGCTGATGCGTGGCCGGCGGCGGTGGAGCATCGCGAGCGAATCGGGCGAAGCGGTCGCCAGTCGCTCCGCGACGCGTCGCGGAAAGGGCTGTCACGATGGGGGGTGCGCCGGTTAACTTGTTGTGGCAGGTGCGAATGCAGTGATGCAGACGGCGTGTTCGGTGTCGCCGCCACCGGCCTGCTGCCGCTGAGGGGGTACGCCATCCGCGCGAGCGTCGCGCGCGGACCTTGCAGGTGACTTGCGTCGGCGCCGCCGGGTTGGGGCCGACCTGTCCCGTGACTCGCGCGGAATGCGCCCCGGTGTCCTTTCCTTCGACGGGCGCACGAAGTTTCCTCGACCGCTCCACACCACGTCCTCCCCGTCTCGTGCGTGTGGAACTGGAGGTATCATGAACGACGCGCTGCATGACCTTTCCATTGCGCCGGCACCCTTCGCCGGAGATCATCGACACGCCGTTCAGTTCTACGAAGACGACGGGTTCCTCTGCCACACGGTCGCGGAGTTCGTGTTCCGCGCGCTCTCCGCTCATCAGCCCGCGCTGGTGATCGCCACCGGGGCGCACCGGGATGCTCTCATCGAGGACCTGGCGGCGCGGGGCGTGGAGATCGCGCGGGTGCGCATGAGCGGACTCCTCACGCTGCTCGATGCCGGAGAACTGCTGGACCGCTTCATGGTCGGAGGAATGCCCGACGAGGCCCTGTTCCGCGCCACCGTCGGCGAGGCCCTGGACCGCGCCGCGCGCGGCCGCGAAGGTGCGACCGTGCGCGCCTTTGGCGAGATGGTGGACCTGCTCTGGAGGGCGGGCAAGCCGGAGGCCGCGATCCGGCTGGAAGTGCTCTGGAACGACCTCGCGAAGACGTATCCCTTCTCCCTCCTGTGCGCCTATTCCATCGGCAACTTCGAGCGCGCGGAGGATGCCGACGCCTTTCTGCAGATCTGCGGGCACCACGACCACGTCGTCCCCACCGAACGCTCCATGCGGCTGGAGGAGGGAGACCGCCTGCGCCGCATGACGATCCTGGAGCAGCGGGCGCAGGCGCTCGAGACCGAGCTCGAGTACCGGCGCCGGCTGGAGGGCCGGCTCCGGGCCGCCCTGGCCGAAGCGACGGCCGCGAACCAGGTGAAGAGCGAGTTCCTGGCGGTGATGAGCCACGAGCTGCGCACGCCGCTGAACGCCATCGGCGGATACGTGGAGCTCCTGGAGATGGAGATCCGCGGCCCGGTGACCGAAGCGCAGCGCGAGGACCTGCGCCGCATCCAGCAGAGCCAGCGGCACCTGCTGGGCCTTGTGAACGACGTGCTGAACTACGCCAAGCTGGAGTCGGGGACAGTCCAGTACGAGGTGACCACGGTCCCGGTGCTCGAAGCGCTGCACGCGGCGGCGGCGCTCGTGGCGCCGCTGGCCCGGGCGAAGGGCATTCGCTTCGAGGTGGTTCCGTGCGACGCGGAGATGGCGGTCAGCGCCGACCCGGAAAAGCTGCGGCAGGTGCTCGCCAACCTGCTTTCGAACGCGGTGAAGTTCACGGAGCGGGGGGGCCGGGTCACCCTGGGCTGCGAGCCACGCGACGGCGCCGCCTTCTTCACCGTTCGGGACTCGGGGATCGGGATCGCCGCGGACAAGCTGGAGAAGATCTTCGAGCCGTTCGTCCAGGTCCGCTCGGACCTGACCCGCGAGCACGGGGGCACGGGCCTGGGCCTGGCCATCAGCCGCTCGATCGCCGAAGCCATGGCGGGCTCCCTGACCGTGGAGAGCGTGGCGGGTGCGGGGAGCACCTTTACGCTGCGCCTGCCGCTCGCCGATAGCGGCCCCACCTGAGCCAGGAACCTGCGACGCCGGCCGATGCCGCACCCGCGGCGGCACTCCCCGGCCAGTCGCGCTGCCCTCCGGCCCACACGGAGGGCAAAAGCTAGCCGCGGAGGGGACGGTGCCTCTCCGCGGCCACGTCTTCTCGCAGGACTGTACCGTCTTCGGCGGGTCGCTCAGCGAGGCGCACGCGGAAAAGATGGTATCATACCAGATCCGGAAAAACACCTGTCATTCTGAGTCCTCGGCGGCTGCGCCTACCCTGTGGGACGAACGACGTCTCGCACGAATCTTCTCGTCCCCATCAACCTCCAGGGGTTTTTGGGGAGGTGGGCGAGTCATGCGAGCCCGGAGGGGGCGCGGCGGCTCACACCGGACCTTTCCATTCAGTTCTCGGCGGCTGCGCCTACCCTGTGGGACGAACGACGTCTCGCACGAATCTTCTCGTCCCCATCAACCTCCCCCAGGGGTTTTTGGGGGAGGTGGGCGAGTCATGCGAGCCCGGAGGGGGCGCGGCGGCTCGCACCGGACCTTCTATTCAGCGCCTGTAGACGATCGAAGGCGGGCCGGCGCCGCTCAGGTCGGGGCGGGCACCGCTTCGGGAGCGAAGACCGCCGCCTGCCCGTAGTGGATCAGGCAGCTCTTGAGGTCCAGCGCCAGGGAGCGAAAGCGGTCCGCCGAAGCGACCGGGACGTGCACGCGCGAGAAGAGGATCACGCTGAACAGGTCTCCCGTGGGCAGCAGCCCTCCGAAGCCCAGCACCGACCGGATCCCGTAGCGGTCCACGAATCCCTCCTGCGCGGGGATGTAGGGGCTGCCGGCCGCGTTCTCCACGTGGAAGACCCCGTAGCTCTTCCCGCCCAGCTCGCGCACCACGTCCCCGGACGGCCGCACCACGCTGCCCAGGTCCATGCCGAACTCGCGGACGAGCTGCGCGATCATGGGCGCGCGCTCCACCACGTGCGGGCTGGGGAGCGGAATCGCCTGGTGGTTCTGCGACGCGCGGCGGTCGTTCCACGCCGGCTCGTCGCCCACGGTGGCCAGGAGCGTAAGGCACTTCATCGACGGCTCGGGCGGCGAGATGGCGACCGCGCCGAACGCCCGCTTGGCGAAGCGCTGCAGCTCCGGCGTCAGCGCGCCGTACGCGTGCGTCTTGTAGAAGCGGACCAGGACGCACGCCCGCCCCTCACCCCCGTCGCCGAGCTCGTCGTACAGAAAGCGGCAGACCGCCGCCGCCGCCGCTTCCATGGACGACGCGCCCTGCGCCGCCCTGCGAAGGCCGTTGCTGCAGTGCAGCATGGCGCCGAGGTCGAACTCCCCGAGGTTGCACTTCACGCGTTTCTCCCGTAGTCGTGGCCTGACCGGACGGCCCGGAAGTCGTACGAGCAGCCAGGGCACGGGCTGGAAGAAGCGGGCCAGATGAGCCCCGGCGCGGCGCGAGCCCGGAACTTGCGCAGGGTATTCAATTGTTTCTCCCGGCTGCGGGGAACGGTCACACCGACGACTCCCCGGCCGCCGGTCACGGAACGTGGTGCGCTTCGCTGCGGCGCCCGGCAGCGGTGCGCGCGTTCGCTGCACCCGCACGTATGGAGAGCATGGCTGAGACGGCCGGGGGCGTCGTGAGCGTCCGAACCGCCGGAGAACCGCTCGCCGGCGCGTTCCCCCCCGGCGGCGGCGAGCTGGGCGCGCTGATTCGCGGCAAGGAGTGGGGCTCCACGCCGCTGGGCCCCGTCGCGGAATGGCCCCAGAGCCTGCGCACCGCGGTGAGCGTCGCGCTCTACACGGACTTTCCGAGCATCGTGCTCTGGGGGCCGGAGCTGGTCCAGATCTACAACGACTCCTACCGGATGCTGATGGGGGCCAAGCACCCGGAGGGGCTGGGGCAGGGGAACCGGGAGTGCTGGCCGGAGGCCTGGCACATCAACGAGACCATCTACCCCCGCGTCTTCGCGGGCGAGACCGTCTCCTTCAGGGAAACCGTCTACCCCCTGGCCCCCTACGGCGTGGTGGAGGACTTCTACCTCACCCTGTCGTACAGCCCCGTCCTGGACGAGAGCGGCGGGGTGGGCGGGATCTTCGTGACCGTCTTCGACGTCACCTCCGAGGTGCGCACCCGGCAGGAGCGCGACCGCGCGCTGGCCGAGGCCACCGCCGAGCGGGAGCGCCTGTACGACGTGTTCATGCAGGCACCGGCCGCCATCGCGGTGCTGGAAGGGCCCGAGCACCGCTTCACCGTGGCCAACCCCCGCTACCGCGAGCTGGTGGGCGGCCGCGACGTGGTGGCAGGGCGGTCGCCGACGCGCTCCCCGAGATCCGCGGGCAGGGGTTCGTGGAGCTGCTGGACGGCGTGCGGCGGAGCGGAGAGGCGTTCGTGGCCAGCGAAGCCGTGGTGCGGCTGGACCGACGCGGCAGCGGCGAACTGGAAGAGGTCTTCGTCGACTTCGTCTACCAGCCGCTGAAGGACTCCACGGGGTCCGTCTTCGGGATCATGGCCCACGCGGTGGAGGTCACCGGGCAGGTGCAGGCGCGCGGGCGGGTGGAGGCGCTGGCCGCGGAGCGCGCCGCCATCCTGGGCCAGATCGCCGACGTGGTGGTGACCACCGACCCGCAGGGGCGCGTGACCTTCGCCAACGCGGCCACGCGCGCCATCTACGGCGAGATGCGGCTGGGGGTGCCGATCTGGGACCCGAGCCAGCCCTTTCGCCTGCGCAACGCGGACGGCTCCGAGCGCCCCGTGGAGCGGATCTCGCTGGCGCGCGCCCTTCGGGGGGAGCGGGTGGTGGACGACGAGTGGAGGGTGGTGCGCTCCGACGGCCGCGAGGTCGCGGTCATGGGGAGCGCGGTGCCCGTGACCGCCGCCGACGGCACGCCGATCGGCGCGGCGATGACCGTCCGCGACGTCTCGGAGCAGCGCCGGCTGCAGCACCAGCTGGAGATGGAGCGCAACCGCCTGGCCGACGTGTTCCGGCAGGCGCCGGCGGTGATCGCCGTCACGCAGGGCCCCGAGCACCGCATCGTCACCGCCAACCCCCTCTTTCGCCAGGTGGTGGGAGCGCACCGCGCCGTGGAGGGGCTCCCGATCCGCCAGGCGCTCCCGGACCTGGAGGGCCAGGGCTTCTTCGAGCTGCTGGACGGGGTGTACGCCTCGGGAGAGCCGTTCGTGGGCAACGAGCTGCTGGCGCGCTTCGACCGCAACGGCGACGGGGTGGTGGAGGACGGCTTCTTCAACTTCGTCTACCACCCCCTGCGCGACGTGGACGGCCAGGTGCGCGGGATCATGATCCACGCGGTGGAGGTGACCGACCAGGTGGTGGCGCGCAGGGAGGTGGAGCTCAAGGCCGAGGAGCTGCTGCGGCTCACGCACGCGCTGGAGCAGTCCAACCGCGAGCTGGACCAGTTCGCCTACGTGGCCTCGCACGACCTCAAGGCCCCGCTGCGCGGCATCGCCAACCTCGCGCAGTGGATCCAGGAGGACCTGGGCGACCGCGTGACCGGCGAGACCGCCGAGCACATGCGCCTGCTGCAGGGGCGCGTGCACCGCATGGAGGCGCTGATCGACGGCATCCTGGACTACTCGCGGGCGGGGCGGGTGCGAACGGCGGCCGAGCCGGTGGAGACCGGCGCCCTGGTGCGGGAGGTGGTGGAGCTGCTGTCGCCGGGGGAGGGCGTGGAGGTGGAGGTGGAGCCCGACATGCCCACGCTGGAAGCCGAGCGGGTTCCGCTGCAGCAGGTGTTCATGAACCTGATCGGGAACGCGGTCAAGTACGGGCGCGGCACGGGGAAGGACGTCTGCGTGCGGGTGGGCTGGCGGCCCGTGCGCGACGGGTACGAGTTCACCGTCGCCGACAACGGCCCCGGGATCGCGCCCGAGTACCACGACCGCATCTGGGGGATCTTCCAGACGCTGCAGGCCCGCGACAAGGTGGAGGGCACGGGGATCGGGCTGTCGGTCGTGCGCAAGATCGTGGAGAGCCGGGGCGGCGAGGTGTGGCTGCGCTCCGCGGCCGGCGAGGGCGCCGAGTTCCACTTCACCTGGCCCCGCGTGCCGCGCGCCGCAAACACATCCACAGGGGACCAACCGTGAACGAGCGCATGCTGAACATCCTGCTGGTGGAGGACGACGAGGTGGACGTGATGAACGTCCGCCGCGCCTTTCAGAAGAACAACATCGCCAACCCGCTCTTCGTGGCCGGCGACGGCGAAGAGGGGCTGGCCCGGCTGCGCAGCGGCGAGATCCCCCGGGAGCGGCGCATCGTGCTGCTGGACCTGAACATGCCGCGCATGAACGGGATCGAGTTCCTGCGCGAGCTGCGCGCAGACCCCGCGCTCTCGTCCACCACGGTGGTGGTGCTCAGCACCTCCAACGACGAGCGCGACAAGGTGGACGCGTACAACCTGAACGTGGCCGGCTACCTGCTCAAGCCGGTGACGTTCAGCAACTTCTGCGAGGTGATGGCCACGCTGAACAAGTACTGGACGCTGGTGGAAATGCCCTGATGTCTACTCCCCTGGAGGCGGAAGCCCCCGCGGGCGTGCTCACCGGCGCACCCGCGGGGCCGGCGGCCGCCGCGCGGGTGCTGGTGATCGACGACGACCAGGTCGATCGGCAGATCGTGCGGCGCGGGCTGGCGCGCGCCGGCGTCAACGCGGTCGTGGACGAGGCGGAAGGCGCGCTGGACGCCCTGTCCATGCTCGCCACCCACACGTACGACTGCGTTTTCCTGGACTACAACATCCCCGGCGGCGACGGGCTCACCCTCCTCAAGGGGATGCGCGACGCGGGGCTGACGGTGCCGGTGGTGATGCTGACCGGCCACGGCGACGAGCAGGTGGCGGTGGAGCTGATGAAGGCGGGGGCCGTGGACTACGTGGGCAAGTCTACCGTCACCCCGGAACGGCTGGCGGCCTCGCTGCGCTATGCCATGGAGCTCGCGCGGGCCGCGGCCGAGACCCGCGCCGCGCAGGAAGAGCTCCGGGCCAGCGCGGCGCGCGCGCGCTTTCTGGCGGAGGCGAGCGAGGCGCTGGCGGGCTCCCTGGACGTGGGCGCGACGCTGGTGCAGGTGGCGCGCCTGTCGGTGCCGGTGCTGGCCGACTACTGCCTGATCTACCTGGCCGGCGACGGCGGGCTGGCCGCGGCGGTCGCGTCGGCGCACCACGACCCGGCCCTGGCGCCGCTGGCCCAGGTGGTGGAACGGCACTTCCGGCCGGCGCTGGAGCACCCCACCAGCGCCGTGGCCCAGGTGATCCGCTCCGGCCAGACACGGCTGATGGAGCCCGTCACGGCGGACCACCTGGCGTCGCTGGCGGAGAGCGACGAGGAGCGCGAGGCCTACCGGGTGCTGGCGCCCGCCGCCGCGCTCTTCGTCCCGCTGATGGCGCACCGCGTGAAGGGGGCGGTGGCCTTCTGCCGCGGCGCCCGGCGCGCCGGGTTCGCCCCGGCCGAGGTGGCGCTGGCGGAGGACCTGGCGCGGCGGGCGGGCGCGGCGCTCGACAACGCGCGGCTGTACGAAGAGGCGGAGCGCGCCCGCGACCGCACCCAGCGGCTGCAGGAGGTCACCGCCCGCCTGGCCGCCGTGCTCCCGCGGGACGAGGTGGCCCGGCTGTTCGTGACGCAGGTGCGCGCCGCGCTCGGCGCCCGCACCGCCTGGCTGTCGCTGCTCAGCGAGGACGGCACGGAGCTGGTCGCCGCCGCCGACGAGGGGTTCGAGCCGGGCACCATCGCCCGCTTCGCGCGGGTGCCGGTGGACGCAGCGATGCCCTCCAGCGACGTCCTGCGCACGGTGGAGCCCCGGTGGTACCCGTCGCGGAGGGCGATCTGGGAGGCGTATCCCGCCCTGCGCGAGCCCATGCACGGCATCGAGCAGGAAGCGGTGGCGCTCCTCCCCGTGACCGCGGGCGACGCGGTGCTCGGCGTGATGACCGTCGGCTTCGGGGAGGTACGCGACATCACCGCCGAGGAGCTCGCGTTCGCCACGGCGCTGGCGCAGCAGTGCGCCCAGGCGCTGGAGCGCGCGCGGCTGTACGACGCGGAGCGCGCGGCGCGCGCCGAGGCCGAGGCGGCGCGCAGCGAGGCGGAGGAGGCCAACCTGGCCAAGAGCCAGTTCCTGGCACGGATGAGCCACGACCTGCGCACGCCCCTGAACGCCATCGGCGGGTACGCCGACCTGGTGGAGATGGGGATCCACGGGCCGGTCACGCCCGAGCAGGTGCAGGTGATGCAGCGGGTACGGCGCGCGCAGCAGCACCTGCTCACCCTGATCAACGACATCCTCAGCTTCGCCCGGCTGGAGGCCGGCCAGGTGCGGCTGGAGCTGGAGGACGTGCCGGTGTCGCACGTGCTGATGGAGCTGCGCCCGCTGGTGGAGCCGCAGGCCCAGGAGAAGGGGCTGCGGCTGGACGTCCGCGGCGGCCGTGGAGGCGTTTTCGTCCGGGCGGACCGCGAACGCCTGATCCAGATCCTGCTGAACCTGGTGAGCAACGCCGTGAAGTTCACCCCGGGGGGAGGCCGGGTCGCGATCACCTGCGCGGCAACCGGCGCGGAGGTGTCCATCCGGGTGCGCGACACCGGCCCGGGGATCCCGGACGACCGGCTGGAGGAGATCTTCGACCCGTTCGTACAGGTGGGGCGAAGCTCGGCGGAGCGCCGCCAGGGCGTGGGGCTGGGGCTGGCCATCAGCCGCGAGCTGGCGCGCATGATGGAGGGCGAGCTGGTGGTGGAGAGCGTGGTGGGCGAGGGCTCCACCTTCAGCCTCACGCTCCCCCGGGTGGAGAAGCCCGCCGCCGCCGGGGGAACCGGCCCCCCGCGCCCGTGAAGCAGCGCCGTAGCCGGCGTCCGGGGGCGCCGCCCGCCCCGGGGGCTCTCGCCCGGTCCGCCCGGGCACGCACCCGCGCATTCCGCGCTCGCTCCCACGAGCCCGGGCACGCGGCCGCAGGCGCGGCCCGTCCCGGGCTGCCGGGCTGCCGCCACGAATCCCCGGTCCGCTCCCCGCGTCCGGCCGCGGCATCGCGCCGGCGTCGCGGCCGGACGACCGCGCGCGGACGACCGCTCGAAGCAGGCGCATGCAGCTGACGAACCCATCACGACAGCCGCCCCCGGACGCCGGGATCATCTTTCCGGGCGAGGGAGAGATGGCCCGGCTCTGCCGGCAGATGGACTGGGCGGGCACCCCGCTGGGCGCCATCGAACGGTGGCCGCAGAGCCTGCGGACAGCCGCGGGGATGGTGGTCGCCCAGGGGATCGCGCAGAGCCTGTGCTGGGGGCCGGAGCTCGTCCAGATCTACAACGACGAGTACCGCGTGATCATGCGCGACAAGCACCCCGCGGGACTGGGGCGCCCGGTGCTGGAGAACTGGGTGGAGATCCGGGGCGAGATCGGGCCCCTGTTCGAGCGGGTGATGGGCGGCGAGACGGTGTACTTCGAGGACCGCCTGCTGCGGGTGGAGCGCAACGGCGCCATCGAGGACGCCTTCTTCACGTTTTCGTACAGCCCGGTGCGCGTGGAGTCCGGCGGGGTGGGTGGCGCGCTGATCAACTGCTTCGAAACCACCCGGCAGGTCCAGGCCCGTGCCGTCCAGGCGGAGCGGGACCGGCTCTTCGAGTCGCTCGTCTTCGAGCGCTCCCGGCTGGAGTACGTGTTCCAGCACGCCCCCGCGTTCCTGGCGGTGCTGCGCGGCCCGGAGCACGTGTTCGAGATCGCCAACGAGGCGTACTACCGGCTGGTGGGCGCGCGCGACATCCTGGGCAAGCCGGCGCTGGACGCGCTTCCCGAGGTGCGCGGCCAGGGCTTCGACGTGCTGCTGGACGGGGTCCTGGCCACGGGGGAGCCCTTCATCGGCCGAGAGATCCCCCTCCGGGTGGCCCGCGGGCCCGGTGCCGAGCTCGAGGAGGTGTACGTCGACTTTGCCTACCTGCCGCTGGTGGAGGCGGACGGCACCCGTACCGGCGTCATCGCGCACGGACACGACGTTACCGAGCAGGTGCGGGCGCGGCGCGAGGTGGAGCGGCTGCTGCGCGAGAGCGAGCAGGCGCGGCACGAGCTGAAGTCGGTGAACGCCGCGCTCGAGAGCCAGCAGGCGGAGATGGAGGCGGTGAACCACCAGCTCCAGGAGAACGCGCTGGAGCTGGAGGTGCAGACCGACGAGCTGCAGCGCACCGCCGCGGCACTGGAAGAGCGCAGCCAGGAGGCCGAGGCGGCGCGCGCCGAGGCGGAGCGGGCGCGCGAGCACCTGGCGCGGGTGATCGAGCAGGCGCCGGTGGCCATGTACATCGCGCTGGGACGGGAGCACGTCTTCGACGTGGTGAACGAGCCGTACTGCGCCATGGTGGGAAAGCGCCCGGACGACATGCTCGGGCGGCCGGGGCGCGAGGTGTTTCCGGAGCTCGTGCCGCAGGGCGTGTTCGACATCATCGATCGGGTCTACGACACCGCCGTGGCGTACCGCGCGCCCGCCATCCCGGCCGTGTTCGACACCGACGGCGACGGCGCGCCCGAGACCCACTACTTCAACCTGGTCTACCAGCCGCTGCTGGACACGGGGGGCGCCGTCTACGCGATCGCGCTGGTCGCCACGGAGGTGACGGAACTGGTGGAGGCGCGGCACGCTGCCGAGTCCGCGCGGCAGGAGGCCGAGGTGGCCAACCGGGCCAAGGCCGACTTCCTGGCCTCGATGAGCCACGAGCTGCGCACGCCGCTGAACGCCATCGGCGGCTACGTGGACCTGGTGGAGATGGGCATCCACGGCCCCGTGACCGACGCGCAGCGGAAGGCGCTCGGCCGGGTAAAGAGCAGCCAGCAGCACCTGCTCACCCTGATCAACGACGTGCTCACCTTCGCCAGGGTGGAGGCCGGCCACATCGAGCTCGACCTTCATCCCCACCCGGCGTCCGGGTTGCTCGCGAGCGTGGAGCCGCTCATCGCGCCGATGGCGCAAGCCCGGGGGATCGCGCTTTCCGCGAACGAGTGCGACCCGTCGCTGGAGTTCGTGGGCGACCTGGAGCGTGCACGGCAGATCCTGCTGAACCTGGTGGGGAACGCCGTCAAGTTCACGCAGCCGGGTGGCCGGGTGCGGCTGGGGTGCGGCCGGCGGGGCCCCTGGGTGGACATCCGGGTGGCCGACAACGGCCCGGGCATCGCCCCGGAGAAGCAGCAGTCGATCTTCGATCCCTTCGTACAGGTGGAACGCCGCTTCAGCAATCCCGGCGAGGGCGTGGGCCTGGGGCTCGCCATCAGCCGGGACCTCGCGCGGGCCATGGGCGGGGAGCTCAGCGTGACCAGCGTGCCCGGCGAGGGGAGCACCTTCGTCCTGCGCCTTCCATCCACGCGAAGGGGATAGTCTCGATGCGGCGCCAGGTACGTCGTGCAGCTGTGCGCGGCGAGGGCGCGGGGATGCGCCGGGGCGGGATGCTGCGCGAAGCAGGCGGGTGAGCCGGCCGCCACCAGGCGCGATGGCGAGCCGCGGCTGGCCGCGAACGGTCTCCCGGCAGAACTGCACCCCGGCCTGCGCGGTCTGGCGGATCTCCGGGAGCGGTCCGGCCGTGCCGGGCGCCCGCGTGAGCCGTGGACGGAGGCGACGATCAGGCGCCAGCGCTGCGCCTCGCCCGGCCGCAGGCCAGGGGTGGGCTTGCCCAGGCGTTGACGGACGGCGCCTGCGCCGGCCGTTCCCGCGCGCATCGGCCCCGGCTCTCTGCCGGGTCCCGCCCCAGGAGCACCCGTTGAAGCAGGTCGGGGCGGGCGGCCCTGGAGCGCGTCGCCGTGCCGGTTCGTCGTGTTGCGTGCGCATGTCTTTCGCCCTATGATGCGAAAGACATTCATCGCTTTCCGCCTTGATTCGCGATCCTGGTGATGCCGACCACGCTGTGCCGCTCGCGACCTGCCGCTCACGCGGCTTTCCTCGTCGCGTCCGCCCTGACGCTCGCCGTACCCGCCCCGGGCCAGGAGCCCACGGACAGCACACGCGTATACGGGCTGGAGCCCGTGGTGGTGACGGTGGAGCGCGCCCCCGCGCCGCTCGCCACCTCGAGCGCGACGGTGTCGGTGATGGGCGGCGGGGAACTGCGGCGCCTCCCCGTGCGCGGGGTGGGCGAGGCGCTGCGGCGGGTTCCGGGGTTCGCGGTGATCGATCCGGACGGGGCGGGCGGCCAGGCGCGTCCGGCGGTGCGCGGCTTCTACGGCGGCGGCGAGGCGGAGTACGTGGCGCTGCTGGTGGACGGAGTGCCGGTGAACGCACCGCACACCGGCCTGGCCGACTGGGACCTGGTGCCCCTGGCCGCCATCCGCTCGGTGGAGGTGCTGCGGGGCGGCGCCTCGTCGCTGTACGGCGACGCGGCCGTCGGCGGCGTGGTGAACGTCGTCACGGGGCTGGACCCGGGAACGCACCACCTGCGCGCCACCGCCGGGGGCGGGGGCGCGCTGGCCCTGTCCGCCGCCGCCTCGGGCGCGGCGGGCGGGGTGCCCGTGCGCGCGTGGGCGAACGTGGCCCGCGCCGACGGGTTCCGCCAGCATGCGGAGAACGCGGCGGGGGGCGCGGGGCTTGCCGCGGTGCTCGCGCGCGGCCCCGCCACGCTCACCCTCTCCGCCCTGCACCGCCGGCGCGCCTTCGACGACCCGGGGCCGCTCACCGGCGCCGAATTGGGCGTCTCCCGCGCGGGCTCCTCTCCCCTCTACCGTTTCGACCGGACGGACGAGTCGCTCACCCGCGTGTCGCTGGACGGCACCCGCGAGGTGCGCGCGGCGCGCCTCTCCGCCGTGGTGGCGGGGGAGGTGCG
>DATAAG010000355.1:0-2539 GCA_036260235.1 Longimicrobium sp. | reverse complement strand
CTACGGCACCGCCACCACCCGCGCCGCCTCGGGCACCACGCGCCCCTCGCGCACCAGCCGCGCGCGCCGGGCGCCATACAGGAAGTAGATGCCGAACCCGATGGCCAGCCACACCAGCAGCCGCACCCACGTGGCCACGGGCAGCACCGCCATCTGCAGCAGGCACACGGCCGCGGCGGCGACGGGCACCCACGGCGTCCCGGGCGTGCGGAACGGGCGCTCCAGGTCCGGCCGGGCGCGGCGCAGCACCAGCACGCCGACCGAGACCAGCACGAACGCCAGCAGCGTCCCCATGCTCACCAGCTGGCTCAGCACTCCGATGGGCAGCAGCCCCGCCGCCAGCGCCACGATCACCCCCGTGATGGCCGTGCTCAGGTGCGGCGTGCGCCACCGCGCGTGCACCCGGCCGAACGCCTCCGGCAGCAGCCCGTCGCGGCTCATCGAGAAAAAGATCCGCGTCTGGCCCAGCAGCGTCACCAGCATGGTGGAGAACAGGCCGAACAGCGCGCTCACCTTGACCACCGGGCTCAGCCACGTCAGCCCCGTGGCGTCGATCCCCACCGCCAGCGGGTCCGGCACGTTCAGCCGCGAGAACGGCACGATGCCGATGAGCACCGTCGCCACGGCGATGTAGATGACGGTGCAGATGGCCAGCGAGCCCAGGATGCCGATGGGCAGGTCGCGCTGCGGGTTGCGCGCCTCCTGCGCCGCAGTGGACACCGCGTCGAAACCCACGTACGCAAAGAACATGATGGCCGCGCCGCGCAGCACGCCGCTCCACCCGAACGCCCCGAACTCTCCCGTGTTCGCCGGGATCAGCGGCGTCAGGTTGGCGCGGTTGATGTACGAGAATCCCGCCACGACGAAGATCACCAGCACGGCCACCTTGAGAATGACGAGCGCCGTGTTGACGTTTGCGGACTCCCGGATGCCGATCATCAGCAGCCCCGCCACCAGCAGCACGATGACGGCCGCCGGAAGGTTGAAGAGGCCGCGCGCCAGGGTCCCGTCCGCCATCTGCACCATCAGCTCGGGCGAGGCGGCCAGCCGGGCGGGAACGCGGATCCCCAGGTCGGCCAGGAAGCTGACGAAATATCCTGACCATCCCACGGCAACCGTCGCCGTGCTGAGCGCGTACTCCAGGATCAGGTCCCACCCGATGATCCAGGCGAAGATCTCGCCCGCGGTGGCGTACGCGTAGGTGTACGCGCTCCCCGCCACGGGGATCATGGACGCCAGCTCCGCGTAGCACAGCCCCGCCAGGGCGCAGGCCACGGCCGCAATGAGCATGGAGATGACCAGCGCGGGCCCGGTGTGCTGCGACGCCGCCGTCCCCGTGAGCACGAAGATCCCCGTCCCGATGACGGAGCCGATCCCCAGCGTGGTGAGGTTGACGGGTCCCAGCACCCGGTGCAGCGTGGGCGTCCCCGCCTCTGCCTGCAGCTGCGCGATGCTCTTTCGTGTGAACAGCCCCATGCCAGTCTCCGCGTGTGTCCGTGAACGTGAGCCGATGCTGCTGCACGCTAACGGCGCGGAAACGTCCGTTGGTCAGGCCGGAGTACGGGGTTTGTAATGGTTTGGCGAGGAGGAGAAGAAGTGCGAAAGTGCGAAGTGCGGAAGAGAAAAAGGCCCCGAGTCGACGCGGGGCCCTCACCCGACTCGTTCCTCGCCTGCCCTCTCCCGCAAACCGCGCGGGAGGGGGAATACACTTCGATGGAATGTCGTGGGACCCGCCGGCGAGCCCATCCCCCGGAGAAGTTTGTACCGAATCCTGAAAAAGAATGCCTCACGCAGAGTCAGCAGAGTGAGCAGAGTTTGCCCTGTGCACGGGACAACTCTGCTCCCTCTGCTGACTCTGCGTGAGGTTCTTTCTTTCCCGGATCTGGCATCACACACCCCCTCCCGCGCAGTTTGCGGGAGGGGGTGGACGAGCCTCGGCGAGGCCGGGGGAGGGCCCTCACGGCGCCAGCCGGTACCCCGCCTTCCACACGGTGAGGATGTGCCGCGGGGCCGCGG
The DNA here is from genome assembly GCA_036260235.1 of Longimicrobium sp. Taxonomy (GTDB): domain Bacteria; phylum Gemmatimonadota; class Gemmatimonadetes; order Longimicrobiales; family Longimicrobiaceae; genus Longimicrobium. The sequence goes on along the minus strand of DATAAG010000355.1, from coordinate 523 downwards.
GGTCGTCCTCCAGCTTGCGGCGCAGCTGGGCCACGTGCATGTCCACCGTGCGCGTCATCACCGCGGCCCGGTGGCCCCACACCTCCGCCAGCAACTCCAGCCGCGCCGCCACGCCCCCCTTGCGCCGCAGCAGCGCCCACAGCAGGTCGAACTCCTTGGGCGTCAGCTGCACCTCCCGGCCACACCGGCGCACCAGCCGGGAGCCCGGGTCCACCTCCACGTCCCCGAAGCGCACGGGCTGCGGCGCGGCCGGCGCGGCGCCGTTCCCGGCGCGCCGCAGCAGCGCCGCCACCCGCGCCAGCAGCTCCGCCAGGCCGAACGGCTTGGTCACGTAGTCGTCCGCGCCCAGGCGGAACCCCAGCACCTTGTCCGCCTCCTCGCCGCGCGCCGTCAGGATCAGCACCGGCATCGTCTCGCCGTTCTCGCGCAGGGACTCCAGGACGCGGTAGCCATCCATCCCCGGCAGCATCAGGTCCAGGATCAGCAGGTCCGGCCGCTGCTCGCGCGCGGCGCGCAGTCCCGA
>DATAAG010000354.1:0-9680 GCA_036260235.1 Longimicrobium sp. | reverse complement strand
CTGCAGCCGCGCCCGCACCTCCGCCGCCGCGCGAGCCGCCTCTGCCTCGGAGCGGCCGCGCGCACGGGCCCGCGCCGCGGCCCGGGCGACCGGCTCCTCCGGCAGCCCCGCGCGCGCCGCCAGCCGCACCTCGGCGTCAGCACCCGCGCTGGCGCGCCCCTGCTGCTCGCCTCGCGCTTCCGTCTCCGCGCGCACCCGGGTGGAGGAGCGCGCACCCACCGCGATCTGTGCCTCGAGAGCAGCCGGGACGGCAATCGCCGCCGCCGCCAGTGCCAGGATCGTCATCTTCTTCATTGCCATTCTCCTGTGTTCAGCCGTGGAACCCGGGCCGAGCCATCGGGCGTGCTCGTGCCGCGGACGGCATGGAGCAAGGCAGGGGCGGTGCCATCCGCCAAACCGTTGTCATTACAGGGCTTTTGCGTTTTTCCGACCTCCCGCGCTGCCGGGTCTGCCGGGATTTGTGGCAAGGGGGCGGCGGTGTGTGTCACATTTCGTGAGATCGGCCGCGGGCGAGGAACTACCGCGTGACCAACCGCGTCCGAGCGTCGGTCCGGTGACAGGGGGGAGCCCGAAGCGGGTCACCAGCAACGGCGAGTAGATCCTCGGTGGGCGCCATGGGTTGGTGCGGAACGAATCGATCGGGCGGTGCCTCCCCTCGGAACGACGATCTGTTCTGTATCTTCGGATCCGGTATGAATCCGCCGCAACGAAAGCAGAAAGCCCCGCAACTCCGCGGGGCCTTCAACTGCTCGGAACCTGCGTCCGGACGCGCGAATCTGCGCGCGGGACTGCGTGAACGCCGGCTCAATCACCGCGGGTTGATCAGCTCGCGGAAAATGGCCGTCATCAACCTGAAGATCCCATAATCGTCCTCTTCGCCGGCCGGTTCCAGCCAGCCCGGGAGCCGTGTGGCCCGCTCCCACGGAAACCGTGCGTCCGCTCCCACCAAGTGCGGATGCCGGAACACGCCCAGGTTCCGCATCCTGTCGACCACCACCTGGCGCTGCCCGGCATCCAGCGCCAGGGCACCGGTTCCGTCAAAGGGATCGTCCCCGGTGTCCCGGCGCTGGTTGTAGAGGTAGAACGGAACCGCCCCCTCGTCCGAGATCCTCGAGAAGACGGCCGCATACAGCGCCCCCAGCCATGGCTCGCCGGTGGGAAGCGGTCGTGGCTTCAGGTCTGAGGCCTGGCCGCTGTTTGCGACGGGGATGATGGGGACCTTGCCCGCCACGCCGCGGCCGGCGCTGCCAGCGATCGCGTGACGAACGTGCCTCGTCCGCTCCTTGAGCTGCCGCGTGTATTCGGGCACGTCATGCGCGAGCACGTCGCAGAACGTGAAGACCACGACGGTCCTGTCCCAGATCTCTTCTCCGAAGATCTCGGTGATCTGGGCGGCGAGCCTTTCCTCCGCGGGCCGGTTCTCATCCAGGCGCGCCACGAGAAACATGCAATCCATACGACGAACCTTGCGCTTGATCTCGCGCAGGTAGGCGTAATCATCCGCTTCGGAGCGGGTCGCGCCCAGTCCCGGTGTGTCGACCAGTGAGAACGTGATGCCCTCGAACTCGCCCCCTTCGAACCGCTTCGGCGCCTTCGTCCCGACCCGGTACTTCGACGGTCTGGAAACCTGACGTCCGAAGAGGGTGTTGACCGTGCTCGACTTGCCGACCCCCGCGGAACCGACCAGCACAAGCGTGAAGCTGCGCCGGTTCGCGTCGCGGAATACTTCCCGCGCATTCTGCAGCGCCTTCCGTTGTGCGGGCGACAGGTCGTGCATGAGCTCAGCGAGAACCTTCCCGGGCGGGGGACGCCGTGCCGGGACGCCCGGGCTTCCCGCAACGGCCCTCTGGATCGCGTCGGCGACGGATGACACGCCGTTCGCCGTGTCGGTCGCGAGGCGGTCCGCCAGGGTGGGAAAGTGTTTCGCCACGTCCTCCACCGACACACCGTGCCACACCGGCAGGATGATCTTTCCCGCGGACTGCTCTCGCATGGTGAGCCCGGCCAGTTCGCGCTGCGGCCATTGTTTCGCGAGGAAGTGCCGGCTCAGGACGACGACGCCGAACCGGCTCTCCGCCAGGCCCTTGTAGATCGACTCCTGGAGGCTGTCGCCCAGCGACAGGGAGTGCTCGTCGTACCAGATCCTGAGCCCCCTCTCTTGCAGCTCCCGCGCGAGAGGCCGGACGAACTCTTCCTTGTCTTCGCTTGCGTGCGAGATGAAGAGGTCCCACATGCCCGTAGCAGGGTGAACGGGGTTGTTCGCGGATTCCGCTGCGGCTTTCACCGCGTTCATCTCCCCCGAGACCGCGCTCACGCCTTCTCCCGCTTCGGCAGCATCCCCTGGAGCTGCTGGATGACGGGCAGGTCGCCGATCATCCCGGGGTTCACCACCCGGACCACCGCCCAGATGAGCAGCGGGCCCGCGACCGGGATGAGTGCCACCAGCAGCGGCTGCATCACGCCCAGCCACTCCTTGAGGTGCCCCGTGGGATCCTGCGCCAGCACGACCAGCCCGCCGATCATCGCGATCGGAGCCAGCGTCCGCACGGCCCGGCGGGCACGCGACGGCTTCGCCTCCGTCGGCGCGGCGCACTCCAGCCCGTCCCAATCGCCCACGGTGGTGCGCACCAGGTCCTGCGAGATGCGCTCGATGAAGTGCTCGCGGGTGTCCGGCTTGGGCACCAGCACCCAGCGCTTGAGCCCGCGCAGCGCCGCCGCCTGCCCGGCGGCCTTTTCGCGCAGCCAGGCGTCCGTTTCCGGGTCCTGCCCCTGCAGCCGTGAGGGGAGGTTGCGCTCCAGGCAGCGCGCGGCCAGCTCCAGCGAGTGCAGCACCCTGTTGCGGCCGCGCAGCTGCCCCCACTCCGCCGGGGACTTCTCCACCGTCTCCAGGATGCGCAGCAGCTCGTCCGCCACCACGGCGTCGGGGTGGCGGGCGCCGGCGTGGCGGTCCCACCAGAGCTCGGTGATATTCATCCCGCACCACAGCGCCACCGCCCCGAGCGCCGCCAGCCCCAGCCCGTACAGCAGCATCCAGCCCAGCGACGCGAGCGCGGCGGCAGTGAAGTCCTGCCGGTTCACTGCGATGGCCGCGAAGAAGTAGCCCAGGTAGAACAGCGCGGCCAGCGTCCCCGTCAGCCTGCGCCTGCGCGGTGCCATGGGACCCCAGCGCTTGCGTGCGCGCGCCGCCAGCAGCGTGAGGGTACCCGCGCCCGCCAGCAGCGCCGCGATCGCCAGCATGTACGGCTGCTCGGCTACCTGCGTGGGCATCAGCCGCCGCACGAAGAACGGAATGAAGAGCGCGTAGTACAGCACCAGCACCGCCACGCTGATGCGCAGCAGCGCCGTCATCGCGTCGTGCTTGCGGACGACGATGCCGGCCAGCTGGCACTGCAGGCGCCGCATCCCCACCAGCACCTGCGCGCGCCGCTCCGGGTCCAGCCCCTGCAGCGCCTTCAGCTCCCGCACCGCCTTCAGCCGCTGGTCCACGTGCGCCGCCACCCGGCGCTGGTAGCCCAGGCGGTACCTGTCCAGCAGCGAGGGCGCATCCTGGGCGGGCGGCGGGGCGGTCACCTGTGACACGCGTACCACGGGAGCGTCGAGAAGAGTGGACATGACTGAGGTCCTGCTCGCGGATAAACCGGCCTGATACGGCATGGCGGAGCAGCATTGCAAGCCCCGAGCCCCCCGTGCCACGCCGCGCAAGTGGTTGAGGCGTGCTGACCTGCGTGCTTGATGGATGTCGATGCGGATCGGCCGGTGCGGCGCGCAGGTCCCACCGCTTGTGGCGTTTGCGCCTCGGGAGGCCGAGAAGGAGCGGCAGGTTATCGCTCAGGAGAGGGACGGCCTGCATGTGCTACGGCCGGCCCTGCCCCGGGGGGTGGATTGAATTGAAACCGCGGCTGCAACCTCTCACGAAGTCCGCCTTCGCGGCGCCTTCGCGGACTCGCGTCCGCCGCTTCCGTGTGCGGAGGCGGCGGATGTGCGGATGTGCAACTGTGCCGTTGAAGCCCCGCGCGGTTCGCGGGGCTTTCCGCAGTCGTAGCCGCGGCAACCCTCACCGCACGTGCTTGAACATCATGTCCACCAGCTCGTCGTACATCTGCTCGGCGGACTCGGGCTCGCCGTCTCGGATGGCGGCGGCGGCGCAGTGCTTCAGGTGGTTGCGCACCAGCTCGCGCCCCACCGAGCGCAGCGCCTCGTGCACGGACGAGATCTGCGTGAGGATGTCGGCGCAGTAGCGGTCCTCTTCCACCATGCGCTGCAGCCCGCGGATCTGCCCCTCGATGCGCCGCAGCCGCTTGAGGTTGCGGTCCTTGACCCCCGCGTCCACCCCCACCGCCTTCCGCCCCTCCGCATCCGCGGAATGGTCCACCCCGCACCCGCACGCCGCTGCCGCCACGCCGCCGCCCCGGCTCTCCGCATCCATCGACATCGATCGTCTCCTGATTTTCGTCCCGTGATCCGATCAGGCCAGGCGCACGCGCCGCAGCCGCAGGCTGTTCGCCACCACGCTCACCGAGCTGAAGGCCATGGCCGCGCTGGCCAGGATCGGCGAAAGGAGCAGCCCCAGCGCCGGGTACAGCACCCCCGCGGCGATGGGAATCCCCACCACGTTGTAGATGAAGGCCCAGAACAGGTTCTGCTTCATCGTGCGCATGGTGCGGCGCGACAGCTCGATGGCCGACGCCACGCCGGTCAGGTCGCCGCGCATCAGCGTCACGTCGGCGGCCTCCATCGCCACGTCCGTCCCCGTGCCGATGGCGATCCCCACGTCCGCCCGGGCCAGCGCGGGGGCGTCGTTGATCCCGTCGCCCACCATCGCCACCACCCGCCCCTCGCCCTGCAGCCGCTGGATCTCCGCCACCTTCCCCTCCGGCAGCACCTCGGCCACCACGCGGTCGATCCCCGCCTCGCGGGCCACCGCGTCCGCCGTGTGGCGGTTGTCGCCGGTGAGCATCACCACCTGCAGCCCCATGCGGTGCAGCCGGCGGACCGCCTCGCGCGAGGTCCCGCGGACGGGATCCGCCACGGCGACCACCCCCGCCAGCGCCCCGTCCACCGCCACGTAGACCGGCGTCTTTCCCGCCGCCGCCAGCCGCTCCGCCTCCCCCCGCAGCGCGCCGGGGTCGATGCCCTGGTCCCGCATCAGCAGCGCGCTGCCGATGGCGATCCGGCGCCCCTCCACCGTCCCCACCGCGCCGCGCCCGGTGACGGCGTCGAAGCCCTCCGCGTGCGCCAGCGCCATCCCCCGGTCCTTCGCGTGACGGACGATGGCGTCGGCCAGCGGGTGCTCGGACGACGACTCCAGCGACGCGGCCAGCCGCAGCAGCTCGTCTTCCGGCACCGGCGTACCCGGCGCCGGCGCCAGGTCCGTGACCGTCGGGCGGCCCTCGGTGACGGTGCCGGTCTTGTCGAGCACCACGGTGGTGACGCTGCGCGCCCGCTGCAGCGCCTCGCCGCCCTTGATCAGCACTCCCGCCTCCGCGCCCTTGCCGGTGGAGACCATCACCGCCGTGGGCACCGCCAGCCCCATGGCGCACGGGCAGGCGATGATGAGCACCGCGACGGCCGCCGCGAAGGCCCGCACCCCCGGCGCCGCGTCCGCCGCCACGAACCAGACGACGAAGGTGGCGATGGCGATCTGCAGCACCACGGGGACGAAGATGGCGCTGATGCGGTCCGCCAGCCGCTGGATCGGCGCGCGGGAGCCCTGCGCGTCGCGCATCAGCTTCACGATCTGCGACAGCACGCTCTCCGCGCCCAGCGTCGTCGCGCGGTAGCGGAAGGCGCCGGTGCGGTTGATGGTGCCGCCGATCACCCGGTCGCCCGCGCCCTTCTGCACGGGGAGCGACTCGCCGGTGAGCATGGACTCGTCCACCGCGCTGCCGCCGCTCTCCACCGTGCCGTCCACCGGCAGCCGCTCGCCGGGGCGGACCAGGACCAGGTCCCCGTGGCGCACCTGCTCCACCGGCACCTCCGCCTCCACGCCGCCGCGCAGCACGCGGGCGGTGGGCGGCTGCAGCTTCGCCAGGGCGCGGAGCGCGGCGGAGGTCTGCCGCTTCGCCCGCGCCTCCATCGCGTTCCCCGTCAGGATGAGGGCGATGATGAAGACGACGGCCTCGTAGTAGACGTCCGGCTGTACGCCGCGCGCCAGGAAGAAGCCCGGCGCCACCGTGGCCGCTACCGAGTACGCGAACGCCGCCCCCGTGCCGAGGGCGATCAGCGTGTTCATGTCCGCGGAGCGGTGGCGGAAGGCCGCCCACGCCCGCGTGTAGAAGTGCCGCCCCGCCCACGCCATCACGCCCAGGGTCAGGACCAGCAGCCCGTACGTGAGCACCGCGCGCGGCACCCGGTACAGCCAGGGGAGCGCGGACTGCAGCGCCGGGCTCAGCCACCCCATCACCCAGCGCATGAACGGATCGACCGTGGCGCCGTGGGCGTGCTCTCCCGGCGCCATCAGCGGCATGGAGGCCAGCATCGCCAGCGCGGCGACGGCGAAGCTCACCCCCGCCTTGCGGCGCAGGTCCTGGAACTCCTCCTCATGCGCGCGGTCCTGCGCCTCCTGCTCGTCGAACGCGCTGCGGTCCGGCTGCGGCAGCTCCGCCTGGTAGCCGGTGGAGCGGATGGTCTGCACCAGCGCCTCGGGGGAGGTGGCCGCGGGGTCGAACTGCACCGTCGCGTTGCTGGTCATCAGGTTCACCGCGGCCGACTGCACGCCGGGCTGCTTCTCCAGCGCGCGCTGCACCCGGCCGGAGCAGGCGGCGCACGTCATTCCGCCGACGGGAATGGTGACCCGGTCCCCCGCCGGCACCGGCATCGGCGCCGCTTCCGCCTCGGGGCGGTGGTGCGTGTGCGTCGTGGTGGACATCGATCTATCCTTTCAGTCCTCGACGATGAGCTTGCCGTGGAGCATGCTCATGCCGCAGGCGAAGTCGTAGGTGCCGGCCCGCTGGGGCTGGATCTCCACGGCGGTCTTCTGGAAGGCCGGGAGGAACCGGCGGATGCCGAACTCCGGGATGACGATCTCCTCGGAGCAGCTGGACGTCTCCTGCCGGTCGAACACCAGGCGCACGGGTGTCCCCTTCTTCACGCGCACCTGCGAGGGCGAGTAGCCGCCCTGCACGGCGATGGTCACCTCCTGCACCCCGCCCGCGCCCGCCGCCGCCTGCGCGGCCGGTCCGTGCGAGAGGAAGAAGTACCAGTTGACCCAGATGATGGCCGCCAGCCCCGCCAGCACCACCATCCACTCGATCGCGCTCATCGCTGCCTCCGTTCTATCCGTCAGGTGATGCAGGATTGATACCCCCGCACCCTATCACTCTGCCGCTAATTCTAGGTACCCCCACCCCCTATGTCAAGGGACCCCCGTCGACTTGCCGCAGGGGACAAGCGGTGGGGTACAGAGGGACAGAGAACAGCCAGAGGAACAGAGGAAAGTAGTCCTCTGTACCTCTGGCTTCTGTCTGTATCTCTGTACCTTTCGCTGTTGTTTTCCAGATCGGGCATCACGCCAGCGTCCGGGGGCGGAGGCCGAAGAGAACGTCGCTCTTGACTAATCAAAATCGGTTGATGTATGTTGTGCTCGGCAGGAACGTGGGTGCACTGAACGACGAGCGCGGCCGGACGGCCGCTTTCTTTCGCGGTGACGCATCAACAAAAACTGATTGGAGAACGGCCATGGACACGATGCAGCAGGGCGGGGAAGCGGCGCTGCCGGTCGCGGTGATCGGCGCGGGGCCGGTGGGGCTGGCGGCGGCGGCGCACCTGGCGGCGCGCGGGATGACGCCGGTGGTGCTGGAGGCGGGGGAGGCGGTGGGGGCCAGCATCCGCCGCTGGGCGCACGTGCGGCTGTTCTCGCCCTGGAAGTACCTGGTCGATCCCGCCGCCCGCGGGATGCTCGGGGCGGCGGGCTGGACGGAGCCGGACGGCGACGCGCTCCCCACGGGCGGCGAGCTGGTGGAGCGCTACCTGGAGCCGCTGGCCTCGCTCCCCCAGATCGCGCCGCACCTGCGCACCGGCCGCCGCGTGATCGCCGTCTCGCGCCGCGGCTACGACAAGGTGAAGAGCGCCGGGCGCGAGCAGGCGCCGTTCGAGCTGGTGGTGCGCACGGCGGAGGGGCGGACGGAGCGGCTGCTGGCACGGGCCGTGATCGACGCGTCCGGGACGTACGAGGCGCCCAACCCCATCGGCGCCAGCGGGCTGCCGGTGGAAGGCGAGGCGGAGCTGGCGGAGCGCATCCACTACGGCATTCCCGACGTGCTGGGCCGCGACCGCGCGCGCTACGCCGGGCGGCGGACGCTGGTGGTGGGGAGCGGGCACAGCGCCTTCAACGCGCTGCTGGACCTGGCCGCGCTGGCCCGCGAGGCGCCGGGGACGCAGGTGGTCTGGGCCATCCGCCGCGCCCAGCCGGGCCAGCTCTTTGGCGGGGGAGAGAAGGATGCGCTCCCCGCGCGCGGCAGCCTGGGCGTGCGCCTGCGCCGGCTGGTGGACGCCGGCGAGGTGACGCTGGTCCCCGGCTTTCGCACCACCCGGCTGGCCCGGACGGAGCGCGGCATCCTGGTGGAGGGGGAGGAAGAGGCGGTGATCGGCCCCGTGGACGAGCTGGTGGTGGCCACGGGATTCCGGCCGGAGCTGGGGATGCTGCGCGAGCTGCGTACGGGGCTGGACCCCTGGCTGGAGAGCCCGGTGAAGCTGGCGCCCCTCATCGATCCCAACGTGCACTCCTGCGGCACCGTGTACCCGCACGGCTTCGCGGAGCTGGCGCACCCGGAGCGCGACTTCTACGTGGTGGGGATGAAGAGCTACGGCCGCGCGCCCACCTTCCTGCTGCTGACGGGATACGAGCAGGTGCGCTCCGTCGCCGCCGCGCTGGCGGGCGACCTGGAGGCGGCGCGCGCGGTGGAGCTGGTGCTGCCGGAGACGGGCGTCTGCTCCACGGACCTGGCGGGCTCCGGGTGCTGCTCCGTGCAGGACGAGGCGGGCGAGACGCACGCGCCGGTCGCCGGCTCCTGCGGCATCGCCTCGGGATGCGGGTCGGGGCTGCCGGTGCTGGCGGGGACCGCGGGCGGGAGCTGCTGCGGGTGAGCACCGCCGCCCCTGCCGCGTCGCCGACGCTCGGGCATCCCCGGCTGTACTACGGCTGGGTGCTGGTGGGCGTGCTCGCGGTGACGGAGACGGTGTCGTACGGCGTGCTCCAGTACGCCTTCCCCGTCTTCCTGGCGCCGATGGAGGCGGAGCTGGGGTGGTCGCGCACCGCGATGACGGGCGCGTTCTCCCTGGCCTCGCTGGTGGCGGGGTTCGCGGCGGTGCCGGCGGGGCGGTGGGTGGACCGGCACGGCCCCCGCGGGCTGATGACGGCCGGCTCCGCCCTCGCGGCGCTCCTCCTGCTGGCGTGGGCGGCGGTGGACGACCTCGCCGTCTTCTACGCCGTCTGGGCGGGGCTGGGCGTGGCGATGTCGGCGGTGCTGTACGAGCCGGCGTTCGCGGTGGTGGCCCGCTGGTTCCACCGCCGGCGCGGCCGCGCGCTGACCGTGCTGACCTTCGTCGCCGGCTTCGCGAGCGTCATCTTCGTGCCCCTGGCGACGTGGCTGGTGCAGGCGCACGGCTGGCGCGATGCGCTCCTCTGGCTGGCGGCGATCCTGGCGATCGCGACCGTCATCCCCCACGCGCTCCTCCTGCGC
>DATAAG010000353.1:0-2893 GCA_036260235.1 Longimicrobium sp. | reverse complement strand
GCGGAGCTTCGGCTCCGCGCCCTCCGTGTCTGTTTGTCCGCGAGCGGACGGCGAGTCCTCTTCGCGGCGGCTTCGGTCGCCGTCGCGGGGCCGGATCACGGCCAGTCGCGCAGTCGGAGCAGGAGCCCGGCCACCAGGAGCCAGAACACCCCGTAGCCCGCCGCGAAGGCGCTGGCGCCCCACACGATCTCGCCGCGGATGAGGCCGTCGTACACGTCGCTGAGCGCCAGCTGCGGCGGCAGGAGCAGCGAGACGGCGTCGTTCAGCGCCGGCGGCAGCGGCTGCGCGCCCATCGCCACGGCCTGCAGCCAGAAGTAGTTGAAGAGAAAGAGCACCAGCGCCACCCACGCGTCCCCCCGCAGCAGGACGACGGAGAGAAAGGCGATCATCCCCCCGTACGCGATCGCCGCCAGCAGCGCCAGGTACAGCCCGCTCCATCCTCCCTCCACCCGCCCCCACGCCGCCCACTGCCCCACCACCAGGAACACGGCGGCGGCCAGCACGGCCAGCAGCAGCCCCAGCCCCCAGCGCAGGCCGTAGAACGCCAGCGGGCGGGTGGGGTGCGAGAAGTACAGGCGGTAGTAGCCCTGCCGCCGGTCGTTGGAGACGAAGCCGCCCAGCAGCACCAGCATGGAGAGCGCGGAAAGGTTGGCGAGGGTAGCGGAGATCCCCATCGCGCCCAGGTCCAGGCTGAACTCCTCCGGCGCCGGCGACTCGTGCGTGTGGAACCCCGGCTCCAGGAAGAAGAAGGCGACGCCCAGCAGCGCCACCAGCGCGATCCGCGGGATCAGGCCGCGCAGCAGGATGGGGATCACGCCCGCCCTCCCTTCCCCTTCCCCTTCGCCGCCGCGTCCCCGGAAGGCGAGGCACCCGCCAATGCGCCGCGGTGGTAGCGGTCGCGCAGGGAGCCGCCCTCCGGCGCGACGGAACGCACGACGGCGCCGGCCTGGATGAGCGCCCCCAGGCGGCGGGTGAGGTCGGCCGGGCTCCCCGCCTCCACCCGGAAGGCGTGCGCCTGCCCCGCGACGGGGAGCGCGCCGGGAAAGGCGTCCGCGACCTTCTTCGCCGACTCCGTCCCCTCCACCTCCAGCCGGTACGCGTCCACCGGTCCGCCGCCCCCGTGCAGCGCCACCACCTCGCGCACCCGGCCGTGGGAGAGGATGACCGCCTGGTCCGCCACGCGCTCCACCTCGTCCAGGTCGTGCGAGGCGAACACCAGCACCCGCTCCGGGTCCGCCCGCCGCCACTCCCCCAGCAGGTCGCGCACGCGGGCCGTCCACTCCGGGTCCAGCCCGTCCGTCCCCTCGTCCATCACCATCACCCTGCGCTCCCCCAGCAGCGCCTGGGCGATCGCCAGCCGCTGCAGGTTTCCCTTGCTGAGCGCCGCCACCCGCCGCGTCTCGAGATCCGACAGGCCCAGCGCGCCGAGCACGTGCCGGATGCGCTCCGCGGGCCGGTCCACCTCGCCCAGCGCGGCGAACGCCTCCAGCGCGCGGCGCACCGTCCACCCCGGCGGGAGCGAGACGCGGTCGGGGACGTACGCCACGCCGCGCCGCTCGGCGTAGTCGCGGGGAAGCATGCCGCCCACCTGCACGCCGCCGCCGGTGGGCGCCAGGTAGCCCAGCAGCAGGCGGATGAGCGTGCTCTTTCCCGCGCCGTTGGGGCCGACGAGGCCCACGGCCGCGCCGGGGGGCACGTGCAGCGTCACCCCGTCCAGCGCGCGCACGCGCTCGCCGCGCAGGCGCGCCAGGGGACCGCCGTACTCCTTGACCACCTTCTCGAACCGGATCATGAGGCGGGAGCGTACCGTGCGCTCCGGATGCACGCAAGAGCGGCATGGATGGTGCGCGATTGCAACGGCATGGGCACGCAACCGTACAAGCCGGCATTCGACCGGCGCACACTTCCGCGCTCCGGGCCCCTGCGCCCGCTGCGCGACTGGCTCTTCAGGCTGCTGCGCTGGATCGGGCGGCACGTGGAGGGCTTCTACGGCGCGGTGGGCGCGTTCCTCTTCATCGGCCTGGGTATCATCCTTCTCGCGACCGTGGGGTTCGCCAAGATCGCGGAGGAGGTGATGGAGGGGGAGACGCAGGCCATGGACGAGTCCATCCTGCGGATGATGGACGACATGGGGTCGCCCGCGATGGACATGGTGGCCCTGGAGGTGACGGCGCTGGGGGCGCGGCTGGTGGTGATCATGGTGGTGCTGGTGGCCAGCGCGTTCCTGTGGCACACGCGGCACCACTACTCGGCCGCACTGCTCTGGGTGTCGATGATGGGCGCGGGGCTGGTGAACTCCGCGCTCAAGCTCTCCTTCAACCGCCCGCGGCCGGACGTCTTTCCCTGGCGCACCCAGCACGTGGGGCTGGCCTCCTTCCCCTCCGGCCACGCGATGACGGCCATCGTGGTCTACGGCACCCTGGCCTTCCTCATCGCCCGCCTGGCGCCCACGCGGCTGCTGAAGCGGCTGGTGTGGACGCTGGCGATCATCGTCATCGTGCTGATCGGCTGGTCGCGGCTGTACCTGGGCGTGCACTACCCGTCGGACGTGGCCGCGGGGTTCGTGCTGGGGACGGCGTGGGCGGTGATCTGCGGGCTGGGGATCGAGGCGGTGCGGTACTTCCGCCGGCGCCGGCCGGAGGTGGCGGCCGAGGAGAAGGACCTGGGCGGCGGGCCCGCAGCGCCGAAGCACGCGGAGGGGCACGGGTGATGGAGTGGTGGGGTGGTGGGGTGATGGGGTGAGGGGGTTAAGGGGGGTACAAACCGGGTAGATTGTTTACAGATCAATCCGGGAGGATCGTTGACAGTCAGAGATTAACGTGCATGGCACACCAAGGAGGTGAGTCATGCCCTGGCTGCAGACGAATCCGATGGATGAGCGCGTGCGGTTCAT
>DATAAG010000352.1:0-3172 GCA_036260235.1 Longimicrobium sp. | reverse complement strand
GCGAGGGTGGTGATGGCGAGCAACCGGTCCCCGGGCGCGATCGCCACGGTCCCGCGCATCGACCAGAGCAGGTTCACCACGCCCCGGTGCGCGTTCATCACCCCCTTGGGGCGGCCGGTGGAGCCGGAGGTGTAGATGACGTACGCCAGCGAGTCCGGCCCGGCGCCGCTCTCCGGGTTCTCCGCCGGCTCCGCCGCGAGCCGCTCCGCCAGCGCGTCCACCGCCAGCACCCCCACGCCTTCGCGCGCGGGGACGGCCCCGCGCTGGGCAGCCTGCACCAGCACCAGCGGCGCGGCGCTGTCGTCCAGCATGTACGCCAGCCGCTCGGCGGGCAGGCCCGGGTCCAGCGGCACGTAGGCGCCCCCGGCCTTCAGCACGGCCAGGAGGGAGACCACCATCTCCAGGCTCCGCTCCAGGCAGATCCCCACCCGCACCTCGGACCCGACGCCGAGTCCGGCGAGATGGTGCGCCAGCCGGTTCGCCCACTCGTTCAACTCGCCGTAGCTGAGGGTCTCCCCCTCGAACTCGATCGCCACGGCGTCCGGCGTGCGCGCCGCCTGCGCCTCGAACAGCTCGTGGATGCACCGGTCCGCCGGGTACTCCGCCTCCGTCCGGTTCCACGCCTCCAGCACCAGCGAGCGCTCCGCCTCGCCGAGCAGCTCCAGCTGCGAGAGCCGCACGTCCGCGTCGGCGGCCACCTGCTCTAGCACCCGCGCCAGGTGACCGAGCATCCGCTCGACCGTGCCGCGCTCGAAGAGGTCCGTGCTGTAGTTCAGTCCGCCGCGCAGGCCCTGGCCGGTCGCCGCGAGCGTCAGGGAAAGATCGAACTTGGCGATCTCCCTGGCCGCTCCGACTCCGCTCACGCTCAGCCCCGGAAGAGTGGCTCCCCCGCCCTCGGCGTCGGCGTTCTGCAGCGTGAACATCACCTGGAACAGCGGCGAGTGGCTCAAGCTGCGCTCCGGCTGCAGCTCGGCCACCAGCTTCTCGAACGGCACCTCCTGGTGCTCGTACGCGCCCAGCGTCGCCTCCCGCACCTGCCGCAGCACCTCGCGGAAGGACGGATCTCCCGAGAGGTCGGTCCGCAGCACCAGCGTGTTGACGAAGAAGCCGATCAGCTCCTCCACCTCCCCGCGCGTGCGCCCGGCGATGGGGCTCCCCACCACCACGTCCTCGCTGTCGGCGTACTTCGAAAGGAGCACCTGGAAGGCGCCCAGCAGCGTCATGTACAGCGTTGCGCCCTCGCTCCGTCCCAGCGCCTGCAACCGCTCCAGCAGCTCCGGGGAGATCTCGAACGGAACCGTCGCGCCCCGGTACGTCCGCACCGCCGGGCGCGGATGGTCGGTGGGCAGCTCCAGCAGCGCCGGCGCTCCCGTCAGGCGCTCCTTCCAGTACGCCAGCTGCCGATCCAGCACCTCGCCCGCCAGCTGCTCGCGCTGCCACACCGCGTAGTTGGCGTACTGCACCCCCAGCTCGGGGAGCGGCGACTCCCCGCCCTCGCGGTACGCCCCGTACAGCGCCGACAGCTCCCGGAAGAGCACCCCGCTGCTCCACGCGTCGCTAACGATGTGGTGCATCGAGAGCAGCAGCACGTGCTCCTGGGCGCCCAGCCGCAGCAGCGCCGCACGGAAGAGCGGGCCCGCCGAGAGGTCGAAGGGCCGTGCCGCCTCCTCGCCGGCCCGCCGCCCGACCGCCGCCTCGCGATCCGCCTCGCTCAGCGCCGACAGGTCCTCCACCGGCAGGGAAAAGCCGCCGAACGGCGCGATCACCTGCACCGGCGAGCCGTCCACCTCTCCGAAGGTGGTGCGCAGCGACTCGTGACGCCGGACGATCTCGCCCAGGCTCCGCTCCAGCGCCGCCTCGTCCAGCGCACCCTCCAGGCGCCGTGCCACGGAGAGGTTGTAGACGGCGCTTCCCGGCTCCAGCCGGTCGATGAACCAGAGCCGCTCCTGCGCGAAGGAGGTGGGCGCGGTCCGCGTCCGGCCGATCTTCTCGAGGAGGATCTTCCGCAGCAGTTCCTGCTTCTCGCTGCGAGAGAGCGTGCCGGCAGACCCGGGGGGGACGATCATTCCGATTCCGGTTCTTCAGAGTTGCGCGCTGAGGAGGCGGTCCAGCTCTTCTTCCGACAGCTCGTCGATCATCGCGAGCAGGTGGTGCGGGCTGGCCTCGGGGCCGGGCGCCGGCTCGGGCACCGGTCCCGCCTGGGCCACCGCCCCCGATGCCTCCACGCGCACGGCCAGCTCCGCCACCGTGGGTCCCTCGAAGAGCGCGCGCAGCGGCAGTTCCACGCCGAACCGCTTGCGGACCCGCGACACCACCCGCGTGGCCAGGAGCGAGTGCCCGCCCAGCTCGAAGAAGCTCTCCATCACGTCCACCCGCTCCAGCCCCAGCACCTCCGCCCAGATCCCCGCCAGCACCTCCTCCACCGGCGTCCGCGGCGCCACGTACCGGTCCTCCGCCGACGCGAGCTCCGGCGCCGGCAATGCCTTGCGGTCCAGCTTACCGTTCGGCGTCAGCGGCAGCGCGTCCAGGAAGACGAACGCGGCCGGCACCATGTACTCCGGCAGGCTCCGCCGCAGGTGCTCCCGCAGCTCATCCGCCTCGACGCCACCCACTACGTACGCTACCAGCCGCTGCTCGCCCGCCTCCGCGCGCGCCATCACCACGCAGTCGGCGACGCTCTCGTGCTGACGCAGCACCGCCTCGATCTCGCCCAGCTCGATGCGGAAGCCGCGCACCTTCACCTGGAAGTCCAGGCGGCCCAGGTACTCCAGCGTCCCGTCCGCCCGCCAGCGCGCCCGGTCCCCCGTGCGGTACAGCCTCGCGCCGGGCTCTCCGCCGAAGGGGTCGGGAACGAAGCGCTCCGCCGTCAGGCCGGCACGCCCCAGGTAGCCGCGCGCCACCCCCGCCCCGCCGATCAGGAGCTCACCCGGGACCCCCGCCGGCTGCGGACTCCCGACCCCGTCGCAGACGTACAGGCGCACGTTCCCCAGGGGACGGCCGATCGGGTGCCCGTACACGACCCCATCCGCCGGCACCGGGTGCGTGGAGGCCAGGATGGTCCCCTCGGTGGGGCCGTACAGGACGTGCGTCTCCGCCCCGGGGAGCGCCTCCCGCATCTCCGCCAGCAGGTCGGCCGGGACCCGGTCGCCGCCCACGAAGGCGCGCCGCAGCC
>DATAAG010000351.1:0-7846 GCA_036260235.1 Longimicrobium sp. | reverse complement strand
TCCCGGCGCCACCCGCTGGACAGCGCCACCAGGGCCAGCACCAGCAGCCCCGCCAGCAGGATGACGCCGGTGACGGCCCGCGAGAGCCGCTTGTGCGTGCGCAGCGCCCGGTCGATGGGGCGGTCGTAGGGCGTGGCGATGCGTACCTCCTGGCGCGTGTCCCCCGGCGGGGCGTGGGGAAACCGGGGCAAAACCCCGCGGCTACGCAGGTTTCCTGCCGCCCGCCTACTGCGTGGAGAAGTACTTCGCCGCCGGGTGGTGCACCACCAGCGCCGCTGTAGACTGCTCGGGATCCAGCTGGTAGCCCGCCGTCAGCCCGACGCCGATCGTCTCCGTCACCGGGAGGATGCGGAAGAGCGTCTCGTGCTGCTCCACGTCGGGGCACGCCGGGTACCCCCACGAGTAGCGCAGCCCGCGCTCGTCGCCGAGCCCCAGCTCCTGGCGCACGCGGCGGTTCACGTACTCCGCCGTCCCCTCCGCCGCCTGCACGCTGAACCCGTGCAGGAAGTAGCCCTCCGAGTAGTCCCCGCCCTGGTTGCGGCGCTCGATGAACTCCGCCGCGCGGTCGCCGCTGGTCACCACCTGCAGCGGCAGAACGTCCTTCGGCCCTTCCCCGTTCAGCGGGCGAAAGTAGTCCGCCAGGCACAGCTCCTCGCGGTCCGGCTGCCGCGGGAACTCGAAGCGGCCGATCTCCTTCGTCCGGTCGGCGGGATCGAACACCACCACCGCGTCCCCGTCGCGCCCCGCGGGGAAGTAGCCGTACACGGCCTTCGGCGCCAGCCAGCGCTGCGTGCGCGCCTCCAGCGTGTAGCGCGCCAGCCGCGGCTCGAAGTCCTCGCGGACGATGCGCTCCCACTCCTCGCCCTTGAGGTTGCGCGCGCCCCACTGCATGCGGTACAGCGTGTTGCGGTCGATGCACGCCACCACGTCGTCCACCGGGATCCCCAGCAGCGTCTTCCACCCCCAGAACGGCGGCGCGGGGACGTCCGCCGGCGCCACCGCCGGGTTCTCGCGGCTGGCGGGACGCATCCCGGCGGCCGACGCGCGGCGCGCCTCGTACTCCTCCTGCCGCCGCTGCATCTCCTGGTTGTGCCGGCGGACGAACTCCTCCGCGTCGTCCGCCACCAGGCGGTCCATGGTGTCCAGCCCCTCGAAGGCGTCCTTGCAGTAGAACATCCCCGCGGGGTACGGCTCGCCGTCGCCCACCAGCGCCGCCGCGCGCACGAAGCTCGGGTTGATCGCCGCTCCGCCCACCAGCAGCGGGTACTTCAATCCGCGGCGGAAGAGCTCCTGCGCGCAGAGCGGCATCTGCTTGGAGGTCGACACCAGGAGCGCGGAGAGGCCGATGGCGTCGGCGCCCACCTCGTCCGCCTTTTCCAGGATGGTGTTCACCGGCACCTGCTTGCCCAGGTCGAACACCGTGTAGCCGTTGTTGGTGAGGATGGTGTTCACCAGCGACTTGCCGATGTCGTGCACGTCGCCGTACACGGTCGCCAGCACCACCTTCCCCTTGGTCTGCCCCTCCGCCTTCTCCAGGTAGTTCTCCAGCCGCGCCACCGCCTTCTTCATCACCTCCGCGGACTGGAGGACGAAGGGGAGGATCAGCTCGCCGGCGCCGAACTTGTCGCCCACCTCCTTCATCGCCGGCAGCAGCACCTCGTTCAGCACCGGCACCGCGCCCCGCTTCTCCACCGCGCGGTCGATCCACTCCTCCACCCCTTCCTTCTTGCGGTGCAGGATCTTCCAGTGCAGCGCCTCTTCCGGCGTCATGTCGACGGTGGGGTCGGCCGCCGACTCCACCTCGGCCGACACGCCCTCGAAGTGGGCGATGAAGGCCGCCAGCGGGTCGTGCGTCTCCGTGCGCCGGTCGAAGATCAGGTCATCCGCGAGCCTGCGCTCCGTCTCGTCGATCTCGAAGTACGGCTTGACGTGGGCGGGGTTGATGATGGCCGTGTCCAGCCCCGCCTCCACGCAGTAGTGCAGGAAGACGGAGTTCAGCACCGCGCGCGCGTGCGGCTGCAGGCCGAAGGAGACGTTCGAGACGCCCAGCGTGGTCAGCACCCCCGGCAGCTCGCGCTTGATGGCGCGGATCCCCTCGATGGTCTCGACGGCGGACCGGCGGAACTCCTCGTCCCCCGTCGCCAGGGTGAAGGTGAGGGCGTCGAAGATCAGCGCGTCGGGGGCCAGGCCGAACTCGTGGACGGCGATGTCGTGGATCTTCTTCGCCGCCTGCAGCTTGGTCTCCGCCGTCTTGGTCATCCCCCCCAGGTCGCGGTCGATGGTGAGCGCCACCACCGCCGCCCCGTGCGCCGCCACGGCCGGCAGCACCGCGTCGATGCGCTCGCGCCCGTTCTCCAGGTTGATGGAGTTGACGATGGCGCGCCCCGGCGACTGCTCCAGCGCGGTGCGGATGACGTCCGCCTCGGTGCTGTCGATGCAGAGCGGCGCCTCCACCCCCTGGGAAAGGAGCTTGACCACGGTGCGCATCTGCGCCGCCTCGTCCTGCCGCTCCGTGAGCGCCACGCAGACGTCCAGGACGTGCGCCCCGCTCTCCGTCTGCTCGCGGGCGACGTCGAGAATGCCGTCGTAGTCGTCCGCCAGGAGGAGGCGCTTGACCTTGCGGCTCCCCTGCGCGTTCACCCGCTCGCCGATCATCGTGGGCGCGGGGATCTGCACCAGGTCGGTGGCGCGGATGCCGGAGGAGAGGCGCGGCACGTACTCCACCGTCCGCTCCTTCGGCGTGACCCCGCGGATGCGCTGCACCAGCTCGCGGATGTGGTCCGGCGTGGTCCCGCAGCACCCGCCGACCACGCGCACGCCGTGCTCGCGGACGAACTCCTCCATCATCTCCGCGAAGGGGGTGGACTGGAGGGGATAGACCGCGCAGCCGCCCTCGTTGTGCGGAATCCCCGCGTTGGGGATGCAGCTGATCGGCAGCCGGCTGTTCTCGCCCAGGTAGCGGATGGGCTGCCGCATGTGCTCGGGGCCCGTCGAGCAGTTGAGTCCGATCACGTCCACCCGCAGCGCCTCCAGCGTCACCATGGCGGCGGCGATGTCGGTGCCCAGCAGCATGCGGCCGCTGGTGTCCAGCGTCACCTGCACCTGCAGCGCGACAGGGCGCCCGGCCTCCGCGATGGCCTGGCGGCAGCCGAAGACGGCGGCCTTGACCTCCAGGATGTCCTGCGAGGTCTCGATCAGCAGCACGTCCACCCCGCCCTCGACGAGCCCCGCCGCCTGCTCGTGGAACACCGGCACCAGCTCGGCGAAGGTGACGTTGCCCAGGGTGGGGTCCGCGGCGGACGGCAGGTAGCCGCTGGGCCCGATGGAGCCGGCGACGAAGCGCGGGCGCCCGTCCCGCCCCTGGAAGCGGTCGGCCACGGAGCGGGCGAGGCGCGCCGCCGCCACGTTGATCTCGCGGACGCGGTCGTGCAGCGCGTACTCGCGCAGGGTCAGACGGTTGGAGCGGAAGGTGTCCGTCTCCAGCACGTCGCACCCGGCCTCCATGTACGCCGTGTGGATCTCGCCGATCACGTCCGGGCGGGTGATGACCAGGTAGTCGTTGCACCCTTCCAGCGCCTGCCCGCCAAAGTCGTCGGCGGTCAGCTCGTAGCGCTGGATGCTGGTGCCCATGGCCCCGTCGAACACCAGGACGCGGTCGTCCAGCGCGGCGAGGTACGGCGAGCGGTGGTCCGTCATCGTGTCACATCCCCAAAACAGAAAGCCCCGCGGCTCGGGAAGAGTGCGGGGCGAAAACGCGCTGGATCGGCTGTCCGGCTCCGGTCCATCCCGACTCTTTAGCGTTTTTTACGAGGCGCAAGCGGTCGCGCAAATCCCCTCGGCACGCGCGTTCGGTGCGTGCAGGGCGGAATCTAGTGCCCGGGCGGGATCACGCAAGGGGCGCGGAAAAAGCGCGGATCAGCCGGCGCCGCGTCCGCCCGGTCATCTCCGGAACAATTGCACACGTTTTGCGACGGTAATACCCGCTCCCTGGCGCGGCGCCCGTTCGTCGTGCCGCGTGCTCATTCCTACGCACGGAGACGCCTCAGATGAAAAAGCTGAACCTGGAGCACCTGCAGGTGGAGTCGTTCGAGACCATGGCGCCGGGCGAGCGCCGCGCGGGCACCGTCCGCGCCCACGAGCACACCTGCCCGGGCGAGTACAGCTGCGATCCGAGCTGCTACGGGAGCTGCGGAGCGACATGCGACACCGGCTGCCTGACCTGCGACGCGTACTGCACCGCGGACGCTTCGTGCAACAAGACCTGCTACGGCCAGACCTGTTACGCGTAGAAAAACGCTTGCCGTGTGCGGCAGCGGCGAGCCCCCGGCGCGGAAGGTGCGCCGGGGGCTCGGCCGTCCAGGGGCAGGGGATCCGATGATGCCGCCGCTCGACATCCGGCGCGCCAGGGATCATCCGCGTCGAAGGGTGTGCCGTCCCCCGCACTACTGTCCGGCTCGCGAATCGAGCTGAGGCGGCAAGCTCTTGAATTACAACGCGTTGCGGGCCAAGTAGGCCGCACATGATTTGAACGCGGCTCCTCGTTTGTGCATTCTGGGCACTTCCCGCACCCAGGAGCTCGCCATGAACGAGGGCCGCAGCCTCTGGCCAAGCGCGTGGCGGCGACGTTGATCTCGCGGACGCGGTCCTGCAGCGCGTACTCCCGCAGGGTCAGGCGGTTGGAGCAGAAGGTGTCCGTCTCCAGCACGTCGCACCCGGCCTCCATGAACGACGCGTGGATCTCGTCGATCACGTCCGGGCGGGTGATGACCAGGTAGTCGTTGCACCCTTCCAGCGTCTGCCCGCCGAAGTCGTCGGCGGTCAGCTCGTAGCGCTGGATGCTGGTGCCCATGCCCCGTCGAACACCAGGACGCGGTCGTCCAGCGCGGCGAGGTACGGCGAGCGGTGGTCCGTCATCGTCTCACATCCCAAAACAGAAAGCCCCGCGGCTCGGGAAGAGTGCGGGCGAAAACGCGCTGGATCGGCTGTCCGGCTCCGGTCCATCCCGACTCTTTAGCGTTTTTTACGAGGCGCAAGCGGTCGCGCAAATCCCCTCGGCACGCCCCTTCGATGCGTGCAGGGCGGAATCTAGCGCCCGGCGGGATCACGCAAGGGGCGGGGTGGGTACGGACGGGGGCGGGTGGCCGGATGGACGGGCCCGCGGTGCGCCGGCCGCAGCCGTCGCAACGAGCACACCGTTCCGCTTTCGCCCACCATCATTCGGTTATACCCGCGCTGCGCGCCCTCTTACAGGAGAACCACCATGTCAGACACCGATCCTGTCTACGGACAGCTCTTCGATACCGGCGGAGCGGTCTACAACGTCCAGCACCCCAGCTTCGGCGCCCACGGCGACGGTCGGCAGGTCGGCCGCGGCGCCATGCAGGCCACGCAGAACGTCCTCACCATCAGCGAGCCCACCTTCACCGGCTTCACGCAGGGCGACGTGGGCAAGACGATGGTGGTTTCCGGTGCCGGCCCCGGCGGCGGGGCGCTGGTGTCGACGATCACCGCCGTGCCGCAGAGCACCCAGGCGACCCTGCAGCACGCCGCGGAACGCACCGTTTCGCTGAAGACGGTCACGTACGGGCACGACGACACGGCGGCCATCCAGAACGCGTGGAACGCCGCCGTGGCCAGCGCCGGCTGCTGCTACCTTCCGGCGGGCATCTACCTCATCAGCCTCACCGGCTCGGCGGGTAGCTACGGTCCGGCGCTGCGGCTCGCCGGCGGGGGCGACAAGGAGAGGCAGCCCCGGCTGCTGGGCGAGAGCCGCGGCGTCACGCTGGCGATCTCGCTCCCGCCCGACGCGCCGCGGGACCTGGAGGTCATCCGCATCGAGAAGGGAACCCTGACCGACAATCCCCGCGGCATCGCGCTGGAGAACTTCCGGCTGGTAAACCTGAACACGCCCAGCCGGCCCGCGGTGGGGCTGCAGGGCATCACCGGCAACGGGACTACGGCCACGGCGACCACCACCGCGCCGCACGGGCTGGAGACCGGGTTCTTCGCGGAGATCGACGCGACGGGAGCCTCGCCGTACGACGGCACCTGGCGCATCACCGGAGTTCCCTCGCCCACGCAGTTCACCTTCGCCCACACGTCTACCGTGGGCGCCTCCGGCGGCACGGTGGGCGATTCGTTCCTGAACCCGATCGACTACTGGGGCACCGGCATCCGGACCACCCACGGGTGGACGGGGCAGATCCTGCGCTTCCAGATCAGCGGCTTCTGCGTGGGGATGGACGAGGCGAACGGCTACGCGCGGACGGTGGGCGACGGCGAGATCCGCAACTGCAACGTGGGCCTGTGGGTGAGCGGGACCACCAACGCCAACCGCTACCGCACCATGATGTTCAGGGACATCCACCCGGCCCTGACCAGCTTCGACACGATCACGGACATCTACCCCGCGGACCCCAAGCTGGCGGTGGGGAGGCGGTACGGGGCGGCGGTGCTGCTCAGCGGCGACTTTCTGGGGGGAGGCGTGTTCGAGAGCCTGAACATGGAGGCGGTGGGCGTACCGGCCTGGCTGGTGGGGCCCACGCCCAACGGGGTGCTGATCGTGAACTCGCGGATGGAAAGCTGCGCCTACGCCTTTCACGCCCCGGGGCCGCTGACCGCCGGGTACAGCCACGGTGTGGTGGTGGACGCGCCGCTCATCGACTGCGACTCGCTGCAGGGCCCGGCCGTCTACCTGAACCGCGCCTACGGCTGGAACGTGCGGAACCCCTCGTTCTACCAGCGCGGCACCAGGAGGTCGGAATCCGACGTGGCGGTGCTGCTGGGCACGGACACCCGCTACTGCGTGATCTCCAACCCGGTGGACTTCACCGCCGCCGCCACGGCCGCCGTCCTCGACGACGCGATCGTGGACCAGGGGCAGGGGAACCTGGTGCACGGCCCGGTCCTGCGGCCGACCCACGCCCGTGCCTACCGGACCACCGACCACGTGGTGGGCAACGACGCGTCGGGGCCGCTGCCGTGGACCGGCGCGGTGTTGCTCGGCCGCATGGACGGGAGCTGGAGCGGCGCCACCCCCGAGCGGGTGGTGATCCCCGGCGATGGGATGTACGACGTGCGCGCCATGGTGGCGTGGGCGGCGGCGGCGGGCGGCTACCGCCGCATCTCCATCCGCGTGAACGGAAAGACGCGGGCGGCGGCGAGCCAGGCGCCCGGCGCGGCGGAGCTCCTCATCCAGCAGTGCGCGCTCACGTGGGAGTTCAAGCGGGGCGACTACGTGGAGGTGTGGGTGCGGCAGACGAGCGGCCAGGCCCTGGCGGTGGCCTACCAGGACAACTACGCCCCCGAGGTGACGATCACGCGCCGCCAGTAGCCGCGCGCAGCCAATCCCGGGCAAGCGGCCGCGAGGGATCATGCGCGCGCCGAAAGGGTTCTGTCCGTGGACGATTCCCCCCGGGCACCGGAGCAGTCGGCCGGCGCCCGGATCCAGATCCTTCTCCACCAGCCGTGAGCGCACCATGAAGATCAGGCTCGACCTGGACACGCTCTCCGTGCAGTCGTTCGACACCGGACGCGCGGATGCCGCCCGCGGCACCGTGCAGGCGCACCAGGACCTCTCGGAGCACTGCAACACGCGTCAACCGTTCTGCCGGCTGCCGTCCGTGGACATCCCGTGCATCACGGACGAAGTCGAGTGCGGGTGAACGGCCGCGGCGCCGGCCGCGCGATGATGAGCATCGGGAACCTGACCAGGTAATCGCGGCCTCCGCGCCGGAGCGAATGAATTCACCGCTGGAAATTCGCAAAGTCCGCCTGCGCGGACTGCATCGCTGCCTCAGAGTGTGTTTAAGAATCGCACGCGTGGATTTGATTTCCTGAGGGAGGC
>DATAAG010000350.1:0-8503 GCA_036260235.1 Longimicrobium sp. | reverse complement strand
CCCGCGAACGGCACCTGGCCGTTCGCGGGGGGTGTGGTACAAGTTCGCAGGATTGGACGGAACGGGCAACCGGCGGGATGGGTCGGGAGATGCGGGGTACCCGCGGTTCCCGCAGGCTATTCCCTATTCCCTGTTCCCTATTCCCTCTTCCCTAGCTGTTCCCGCAGGCGCAGGTGCTGCACGCCAGCGTCTCGGGGAACACCATCAGCCGCTCCACCGGGATCGGCCCGCCGCAACAGTTGCAGGCGCCGTAGGTGCCCTCTTCCAGCCGCCGCAGCGCGGCGACGATCTGCTCCAGCTGCGCCTTCTCGCGCTCGGCCAGCGTCTTGGTGAGACCCTGGCTCTGCAGCGCCTCCACGCGCGACAGGCGGCCCACGGTGTCCTGCTCCAGGTCGCGCGGGCGCGCGGCCAGGCCGTTGGCCTTCATGCTGCGCTCCAGCTTGGTGAGGCTGCGCAGGAGCTCGTCACGGATCATGTTCCGCTGCTCGGGCGCAAGCGGCTGGTGCACTGCGGTCATGCGTCGGTCCTTCCCCTCGGTTCGGTGGGTCGTGCTTGCGAAGCGGTGCCGCGTCCGGCTGCGGGATGCTGCCGCCGGCGGTCGTTGCCGTTTCGGGTGGATGTGGGTTCTCTGCCGGAAAAAACGTCAGGTGCCCGGGTCCGGGCCCGTTCGGGAGATGGGGGGGCGCGCGCGGGTCACACGCGCTCCAGGAACACGTCGAACACGCCGCCGCAGACGGCGGGGCTCCACGAGAACAGGTCTTCCGTCAGGTCGATGCGCAGCAGCCGGGGCCGGCCGGTCTCCGCCACCTCGCGGGCGGCCTCGATGACCTCCGCCTCGCCGCAGCCGCCGCCCACGGTGCCGGTGAGCCCGCGCTCCGGGTCCACCAGCATCTTGCTGCCGATGCCGCGCGGCGTGCTCCCCTTGCAGCGCACGATGGTGGCCAGCACCACCGGCCGCCCCTCGCGCGCCGCCTCCTCCGCCGCCGTGAACACCGCCAGGTCTTCGCTCATCCTTCGCTTTCGCGGGAATATGTCAAGAGACTGAACAGAACCCGTGCGCCAGTCTCTCGTCAATCCAGCCGTTTCCAGGCTCCTGCGGTCGTCCCTCCGGACGGGCGGATGCGGCGCGGCGCCCGGCATCCTTCGCTGCCGCCACGCGGGGTGACGCACACACTGTTCCGGATTTCCGCCACGCCTCCGCCGTCTGTCCGGCTCGGCCCGCGGCCTCGGCGGCGGGGCGGCTCAGTCGCCCGGCGGGATGCGCGGCGGCTCGGGCGCCGGCAGGTCCGGCAGCGCGTCGGCGATGGCGGCGATCTCCTCCGCCTGCCGCCACATCGCCTGCAGCATCGCCAGCTCGCCCTCCAGGGCCCGCCGCTCCGTCTCCTCGTGCAGCGCCATCTCCAGCGCCAGGGAGAGGACGGGGTGTGGCGGGGGATCCCCGGCGGCCAAGAGGAGTCCGCTGCTCGGGTCGATCACCTCGAGCTCCCCGCCGTCGAGCCGCAGCCGTCGCGCCGCGAAGTCCATCACGTACTCCTCCGCCGAGCCGGCCTCCTGCAGCTCGTCCACCGCCGCGCCGACCCGGGAGCGCGGCGCGCCGGCGGCGTTCACGTGCACCATGGCCCTGGCCATCAGTGCCTGCGCCTCCGCCCCGCGCAGCGTCACCGGCACCGTCGGCGTGCGGCTGGAAGAACCGGGCTCCGCCTGCACGTAGAACGGCAGGTGCAGCGCGACCCCGCCGCCGTCGTCCGGCAGGGAAACCCAGGCCTCGTGCACGTCCTTCCGGCGCAGGCGGATCATGGTCCGGCGGCCGGCGGAAGGCGCCGGGACCATCCCCACCGTCCGCAGCCGGCCGGCGTGCGCGGCGAGCAGCCGCCAGCCGTGGAACACGTTCCAGGCGCCGAACACGCCGACGGCCGTTAGCGCCATTCCCGCGAACGCGAGCCCCGCGCCCGCCGCGGCCACCATCCCGCCGTAGACCAGGCTCCGGCGCCGGCGGTGCGCGATCTGCTCCCCGTACCGCCACGCCGCCAGCTCACCCGGCAGCGCCTCGCCGACGCGGACGAGCCGCGTCCCGTCCGGCAGCCTGCACAGGCCGACGTTCTCGCGCTGCACCCGCAGCCGCGAGTCGCGGAACAGCCGCTCCGCGTCCTCGATCGCCTCCCAGCGCTCCTCGATGGGCGCCAGGTTCCACCGCGCGCACCTCGGGCAGACGGCCCACAGCCGCCCCTTCGCCGCGTCGAACGCCAGGCTGCGGCCCACGGGAAACCGCTCGATCGCTTCGTTCGATCCCAGCGTGGCCGAGCAGAAGATGCAGGTGCGGTACATCGGCGCTCGCTCAGTCCGCTGCGCCCAGCCGCGGCGGCTCCGGCGCGGGGAGGTCCGGCAGCCGGTCGGCGATGGCGGCGATCTCCTCCGCTTCCCGCCACATCGCCTCCAGCATGGCCAGCTCGCCTTCCAGCGCTCGCCGCTCCGTCTCCTCGTGCAGCGCCATCTCCAGCGCCAGCGCGACGGCCCAGTCCGACGGTGGCTCTTCGTCGGCCATGGCGTCCGCGAACGGCAGGCGACGCAGTGGCGTGCCCTTCGTCTCGCCACCCGTCAGCAGAAGGCGGCGCCGGGCCACCTCGCGGACGAACTCGTCCGGCGCGCCCACCAGCTCTATCCGCCGCAGCGCCAGCTTCACCGCATCGCCCGACGCGCCGCCGGCGTTCACGTGCACCATCGCGCGGCTGAGGACGGGAAGGGCGGCGTCGCCCCGCAGCACCAGTGGAAGCTTGCGAGTCTCGCCCCGGCGGCGCGGGTCCGGCACCTCGACGGCGCGGGGAAAGTTCAGCGCGATCCCCTGGCCGTCGTCCGGGTCGCTGAGCCATGCCCCGGTCACGTCCCGGGCACGAAGCCGCACCCGGGCTCGCACCCCGGCGACTTCCGCGTCCACCCGCCCCACCGGCCGCAGGCCGCGTGCGCGCCGGCCGAGGTACTGGTAGCCGGCGTACAGGTTCAGCATCCCCAGCAGCCCCAGCGAAGTCAGCGTCGCGCCGGCGGCGAGCACGCCGATCCCGGCGGCGGTCGCGACCCCCCCGTACCACAGCGCCCGCCGCTCTCGTCTGGCGAGCTGCTGGCCATACCGCCACACCGCCAGCTCCCCGGGGAGCGCCTCGCCGATGCGGATGAGGCGCGTGTCGTCCGGCAGCTTGCAGAGTCCGACGTTCTCGCGCTGCACGCGCAGCCGCGTGTCGCGGAACAGCCGCTCGGCCTCCTCGACCGCCTCCCACCGCTCCTCGACCGGCGCCAGGTTCCACCGCGCGCACCTCGGGCAGACGGCCCACAGCCGCCCCTTCGCCGCGTCGAACGCCAGGCTGCGGCCCACGGGAAAGCGCTCGATCGCTTCGTTCGATCCCAGCGCCGCCGAGCAGAAGATGCAGGTGCGGTACATCGCGCCCGCCTCAGTCCGCCGGGTTCAGCCGGGGCGGCTCCGACGGTGGGAGCCCATCCGGCAGCGCGTCGGCGATGGCGGCGATCTCCTCCGCCTGGCGCCACGCAGCCTCCAGCGCCGCCAGCTCGCCCTCCAGCGCGCGCCGCTCCGTCTCCTCGTGCAGCGCCATCTCCAC
The DNA here is from genome assembly GCA_036260235.1 of Longimicrobium sp. Lineage (GTDB taxonomy): Bacteria > Gemmatimonadota > Gemmatimonadetes > Longimicrobiales > Longimicrobiaceae > Longimicrobium. Next base: position 4,898 of record DATAAG010000350.1, on the reverse strand, counting down.
CGCCAGCGACAGGTTGGGATTGGAGCTCAGCGGCGCGAACCGCGGCAGCGGCGGCGCGATCTCGGCGCGGGGCTCGATCCCCAGGATCGCTTCCTTGAAGGTGGGGAGCGGATCCTCCAGCTTCACGTCGGGGGCGGCCAGGCCGTACCCGGCCACCGCCGCGCGTCCGAGCAGCATCCCGGGGCCGCCAGCGCGGACGACGGCGTCCAGCGCGCCCTGCACGCGCGCATCGTCCGCTCCCGCGCGGTTGATGCGTACCATCGCCTTTCCCAGCAGCGCGCCGGCCGCGGCGCCGCCGAGCACGACGGGAGGGGCCCAGGCCGGCATCCCGCGCCACCGCCACACCACGAGCGCCAGGGCGTCGCCGGGGCCGCGGGCGGTGCGCACGGCGGCCACGTCGCGCCAGCGTAGCGGCAGCGGTCGCCCGGTGGGCGAATCCGCCGCGGGGACCAGGTGTGCCAGACGGTCCGCGCGGCGGACCTTCTGGATTCCCTCGTGCACCGCGGCGGCGCCCAGCAGCGTGGCCGCGGGGCCCAGCAGGCTGCCCAGGAGCGGCGCCACGCTCCCCAGCCCGATGAGCGCCCCCTGCACCCGGCCTCGCAGAAAGCGGCGCCGCATCTCGCGCCCGTAGCGCCACGCCGCCAGCTCGCCGGGGAGCGCCTCGCCGACCCGGATCAGCCGCGTCCCGCCACGCAGCTTCGCCAGCCCCACGTTCTCACTCTGCACCCGCAGCCGGGTATCGCGGAAGAGGCGCTCGGCATCCTCGACCGCCTCCCACCGCTCCTCGATGGGCGCCAGGTTCCACCGCGCGCACCTCGGGCAGACGGCCCACAGCCGCCCCTTCGCCGCGTCAAACGCCAGGCTGCGGCCCACGGGAAAGCGCTCGATCGCTTCGTTCGATCCCAGCGCCGCCGAGCAGAAGATGCAGGTGCGGTACATCGGCGCTCGCTCAGTCCGCTGCGCCCAGCCGCGGCGGCTCGGGAGCGGGGAGGTCCGGCAGGCGGTCGGCGATGGCGGCGATCTCCTCCGCCTCGCGCCACATGGCTTCCAGCATCGCCAGCTCGCCCTGCAGCGCCCGCCGCTCCGTCTCCTCGTGCAGCGCCATCTCCAGCGCCAGGCTCCCCATCGCCTGGTTGAACGCGTCGTCGTGCCGGACCAGCCTGCGGCCGGCCTTCGCGGCGTCCTGCAGATAGGCTTCGGGCGAGCCCGCGGCCTCGATCCGCTCGAGCGCGGCGTTCACGTGGTATCGGTCGCCACCCCCGCTGACGTGCACCATCGCCCGCGCCAGCAGCGCGCGCGCCGGGTCTCCGGTGACGGTGAGCGGCGCCGAGCGCTTCCGCACGAACTCCCGGCCGGCGAAGCGCCCTCGCTCCGTCCAGCGGAGCTGGGGAAAGTGGATGCCGAGATCCCCCTCCTGCGGCTGCACCAGCTGCGCGTCCGCCAGGTCCTCGCGCCGGATGGCCAGGAGCTCCCCACCCTGTGACGCGGACGGCGTACGGACCATCTGCAGCACGCGGCGGCCCCGAACCCATCCCCACCCGACGGCGACGCCCATCATGACGCCGACCCCCGGGTAGACGGTGCCCAGCGCGAGGCCGCTGCCCATCGCGGCGACCACGCTCCCCGCCGTCAGCGCGCCGCCCGCCCACATCTGCCTGGCGTAGCGGCGAAAGAGCGTTCTGCCGTACCGCCAAGCGGCCAGCTCGCCGGGGGGCGCCTTGCCGATGCGGATGAGCCGCGTGCCGTCGGCAACCTTCACCAGGCCGATGTTCTCGCCCTGCACCCGCACGCGCGCGTCGCGGAACAGCCGCTCGGCGTCCTCGATGGCCTCCCAGCGCTCGTGGATGGGCGCCAGGTTCCACCGCGCGCACCTGGGGCAGACAGCCCAGAGCCGCCCCTTCGCCTCGTCGAAGGCGAGGCTGCGGCCCACGGGAAAGCGCTCGATGGCGTCGTTCGCCCCCAGCCTGGCCGAGCAGTAGATGCAGCTGCGGTACATCGGCTCTCCCTGCGAGACCAACCGGCCCGTCGACGTTGAATCAGCCGTCCCCAACCGCCCGCAGGCTATTCCCTATTCCCTATTCCCTATTCCCTGGAGCCTCGGCGGCTCCGGCGCGGGCACGTCAGGCAGCCGGTCCGCGATCTCCGCGATCTCCTCCGCCTGGCGCCACGCGGCCTCCAGCGCGGCCAGCTCGCCCTCCAGGGCGCGGCGCTCCTGCTCGTCGTGCAGCGCCATCTCCAGCGCCAGCGCGCCCACGGGGGTGAGCTGCTGCTTCTCCATCCCCTCGCGCTTGCCCAGGACGCCGCCGCGCAGGGCCGCCTGCCGCAGGTACTCCTCGGCGCTGCGGGCGTGCTCGATGAGCCGCACGGCGTCGCCCACGCGGTCGCGCGAGGCGCCCCTGCGGTTCACCGTCACCATCGCCCGCCCCAGCACCAGCCGCGCCTGCTCGCCGGGCACCACCAGCTCCGCCCCGGTGCCGAACTTCACCCGCCCCCACCCGTCCGTCTTGCGCTTCTCGCGGTCCACGTCGGGGATGCGCAGCGCCACGTCGCCCTCCGCCTGCGTGAGCGAGGCGCCCTGCACGTGCCAGCGGCGGATGGGGATCTCCCGCCCCGTGGGCGAAAGCGCCGCGGGAAGGCGGTGGATGATCTTTCGCGACTGGCGCTCCTCCCACCCCTGGGCGAAGACGCTCCAGAAGCCGCCGAGGCCGGTGCCCACGCCCAGGGCCACGATGCCGCCCAGCAGCGCCACCCCGGCCGCCGTGGCCGCCGCGCCGGCGACCAGGTACTGGCGGCGGCGGCGCACCAGCTGGTCGCCGTAGCGCCAGGCCGCCAGCTCGCCGGGGAGCGCCTCGCCCACGCGGATGAGGCGGGTGCCGTCCGGCAGCTTGCACAGGCCGATGTTCTCCGACTGCACCCGCAGCCGCGAGTCGCGAAAGTGCTTCTCCGCGGACTCCACCGCCTCCCAGCGCTCCTCCAGCGGTGCCAGGTTCCAGCGGCCGCACTTCTGGCAGACGGCCCACAGCCGCCCCTTCCACGCGTCGAACGCGATGCTGCGCCCCACGGGAAAGGCGGCGATGGCCTCGTTGGCGCCCAGGTCTGCCGAGCAGAAGATGCACGTGCGATACATCGGACTCACCAGTGCCCAGTGCCCAGTACCTGGTGGCCGGTCCGATGCTCGATAACTCGGCACCAGGTACTCGGCACTAGGTACTCCCTCCCCGGATCCACCGCTCCGCCACCCGCTCCACGTCGCGCAGGGGGCGCCCGGTGCCGCCGCGGCGGGCCATCACGACCTCCGCGGCGATGGCGACGGCGATCTCCTCCGGCGTCTCCGCGCCCACGTCCAGCCCGATCGGCGCGTGGACGGTGCGCAGGCGCTGCGGATCGATCCCCTCGCGCACCAGCTGCTCCAGCGCGGCCCGCGTGCGCCGCCGGCTGCCGATCATCCCCACGTACGCCGGCAGCTGGGGACGATGGAGGACGGTGCGCAGCGCCTCGTAGTCGTACTTGTGGCCGCGCGTCACCAGCACCAGGTAGCTGCGCGGGCCGATCGCCACGCCGTGGAACGGGTCCGCGAAGTCCGCCGGCCGCACCACGGCCGCCTCGGGAAAGCGCTCGCGGGTGGCGAACTCCGGCCGGTCGTCCAGCACCGTCACCCGGAACCCCAGCATGGCGCCGATGCGGCAGAGCGGCCGCGCCACGTGGCCGGCGCCCACGATCACCAGCTCCGGGGGCGGCAGGTGCGGCTCCACGTACAACGTCACGCTGCGCCCGCCCGCCTCCACCGTCCGCGGGCCCGCCGGCGCGGCCTCGCCCAGGACGCCCCGTGCCATACGGATGGCGGCGTCATCCAGATTCGCGTCGCCCAGGGTGCCGGCGGCGCGGTGCGCCCAGACGCACATCCGCTCGCCGGGCGCGGGGCTGCCGTCCCCCGACTCCAGCACCGTGAGCCCTACGACGGGCTCGCCGCCCTCCAGCGCCTCGCGGGCGTGGTGGACGGCGTCCGCCAGGGAAAGCCGCTCCGTCACGCGCCGGCCCGCCATCGCCGGTACTCGTCCGGCGTGTCGAGGTCCACGGGAAGCGCGTCCACCGGCACCTCCGCCAGCTCCGACGCGTGCGCGTGCACCACGGTGCGGGCGCCCTGCGGCAGCTCCGGCCGCATGAGCTCGGCGAAGACGCGGCGGGCGAAGAGCACCGGGTGCCCGTGGCGCCCGCCGCTGGCGGGGAGGACGACCGGGGCGCCGGTGCGGCGGAAGGCGTGGATGACCGCACGGACGAGGGCGCCGGAGACGTCGGGGACGTCCACCGGCGCCACCAGGGCCGCCTCTGCCTCCGGGGGCAGCGCCCCCAGCCCGATGCGCAGCGAGTCCGCCTGCTCGGACTCCGCGGCCGGGTTCACCGCGATCCCCGCGTCCAGCAGGGCGGCCTCTTCGGCGGTGCGCAGCGCCGCCTCGTCGTCCAGCCGGCCGGTGACCACCACCACGTACCCGCAGCCGCCCTCGTACAGCGCGCGCACGGCGCGCTCCACGAACGTGTCGTTCCCGGCGCGGAGCAGGGCCTTGGGCTCGCCCATCCGGCGCGAGCGGCCGGCGGCCAGCACGATTCCGCAGATCATCGGGAGAAGACGCGGCGGGTCGCCGCAGGGGCAGGTACGGGCGTTCGAACGGGCATCCGCAGGTTGAGTATGGCACGGACGGTTCCCGCCGTCAACCGTGTGGAGCCAAATGCTTTGAGCCGGGTGAGCCGGACTCAGGCGCCGTTCAGGGTTTGTCTACTGTCTGCGGATGTGGTAGCAGAAGGGGTGGAGTGCGCTGTACGACAGTGCGTGAGTGCGTGAGTGCGTGAGTGCGAGTTCCTGCCGCGGGCACGCCCCCTCCGGGCTCGCATTACTCGCCCAC
>DATAAG010000349.1:0-2834 GCA_036260235.1 Longimicrobium sp. | reverse complement strand
GCCTCCCTCAGGATGATTGAGGGGGCGGCTCAGGGGGCGGAAACCACTCCCGCCTGCGGCAGGAGCCTGCCATCGCGGGATGAAGCACAACCTCCCCCGGGGGTTTTCGGGGGAGGTCGCGAGGCGACGAGCGGGAGGGGGCGCGGCGCGGAGCCGGTCCTGGCAGACAAAACGAATCCACATCTGACGTTACGGATGTTCATCCTCTGCACCAACGACGACGGCTACCTGGCCCCGGGGCTGAAGGTGCTGGCCGGGGCGGCACGCACGCTGGGGGACGTGCACGTGGTGGCGCCGGACCGCGAGCAGAGCGCCACCAGCCACGCCCTCACCATGCACTTTCCCCTGCGCGCGCGGCTGGTGCGCCCCGGGGTGCACCACGTGGACGGCACCCCCACGGACTGCGTGGCGCTGGCGGTGGGCGCGCTGCTGGACCGCCGCCCGGACCTGGTGCTGAGCGGCGTGAACCACGGCCCCAACATGGGCGAGGACGTGCTCTACTCCGGCACCGTGGCGGGGGCCATGGAGGCCACCATCCTGGGCATTCCCGCCATCGCGGTGTCGTACGCGGGGCGCGAGGCGCAGCACATGGAGAGCTACGGCCCCCTGCTGGAGAAGCTCCTGCCCCAGCTCACCCGCCCCGGCGAGTTCCCCCGCGAGACGCTGCTGAACGTGAACCTGCCGCCGATCCACGCGTCGGAGGTGAAGGGGGTGCAGGTGACGCGGCTGGCGCGGCGGGTCTACATCGACTCGCTCACCCAGGCGGTGGACCCCAACGGGCGGCCGTACTTCTGGATCGGCGGGGGCGAGGTGGAGTGGTCCGCGCCGGAGGGGACGGACTTCCACGCCATCAACAACGGCTACGTCTCCGTCACCCCGCTGCACCTGGACCTCACCAACCACGCGCTGCTGGCCGACGTGGCCGCGTGGAACCTGTCGGTATGACGGACCGCTACGAGGGAAAGCGGCGGGCGCTCATCGGCACCATGCAGGCGCGGGGGATCCGCGACCTGAACGTGCTGCGGGCGTTCGACCTGGTGCGTCGCCACGAGTTCGTCCCCGACGCCGTGCGCCACCTGGCGTACGACGACGCGCCGGTCCCCATCGGCTACGGGCAGACGGCGTCGCAGCCCTCGCTGCAGGCGCTGTACATGCAGGTGCTGGACATCCAGCCAAACGACAAGGTGCTGGAGATCGGCACGGGGTGCGGGTTCCAGACGGCGGTGCTGGCACAACTGGCGGGGCGCGTCTACTCGGTGGAGCGCATCCGCGAGCTGGCGGTGCGCGCGCGGGAAAGGCTGGACCAGCACCGGGTGAGCAACGTGGCCATCCTGGTGGGCGACGGGACCATCGGGTGGAGCCGCTACGCGCCGTTCGACTGCATCCTGGTGGCCGCGGCGGCGCCGGAGGTGCCGGAGCCGCTGATGGCGCAGCTGGCGGACGGGGGGCGGATGCTGGTGCCCGTGGGCGGGCGGGCGATGCAGCGGCTGCTGCTGGTGCGGCGCCGGGGCGATGCCTTCGACCAGCAGGAGGTGACGGAGTGCGCCTTCGTGCCGCTGCTGGGCCGCTTCGGCTGGGAGGGCGAGGGGGGCTGATTCGCTCGTCTGGCGCCATTGTATCCCTGCAGCGACGCCGATTTCGTTGACATCGCAGGCGTTGCGCCGTACGTTCCCCCCGGACACGCTCCATCCACTTCTCCAGTTCCCGCCGCGCGCGGAGCACCGGATCTCTCGCGCCTTCCGGCCCCTGCACCTCCGAGCATCCATGAGCAACGGCGATTCCCTGGACGGCTTCGTCTTTCCGCCGTTCATCCCGCCCTCGGCCGCCCGCCCGGTGGATCCTCCCGCGCCGCCGCCCCGGGCCTCCGTTCCCCCCCCGCCCGCGGAGCCGCAGGTGACCGCGCCGGCGCGGCCCACGATGCCGTGGGACGTGGAGACGCCGATCGTGGGCGGGGCCGCGGACGTGGCGCCGCTCTCCGCCGGGGCGGACGGGACGGACGAGGCCGAGGACGAGGACCTGCCCTGGCTGGAGCGCCCGGCTCCACGCGCGGCGGTGGATGCGCCGCCGGCCGCGCCCGCGCAGGAGCCCGCGGCCGCGCAGGCGGCGGACGACTTCCCCGACTGGATGGCGTGGGACGACCGCGACGCGGACGAGGCCCGCTCCGAGGCGGAGGGCGTTGCCGCGGTGGAGGGGCTGGATGACTTCGTCCCGGTCGACGATCTGGGCAGCCACTTCTCCCCCGCGCCCGCGGTGGACTGGACGGAGGCGGAGCCCGTCGCGGACGCCGCCGCGGGGATCGGCGCCGCGGATGCGCCCGTCACGGAAGACCCGGCCGGTTCCTCCGCCTGGAGCCTCGACGCGCCCGAGGCCGCCGAGCCGCCGCTCCCGTTCGACGGCGGGACCTCTTCCGCACTGGCCTTCGACGAGCCGTCCGCCGCCGGTGTCGCGGAGCCGGAGCCGGTCGCGGCCCAAGCGCCGGCAGCGGCGGTGGAGCCCGATCCGTTCACCGCCGCTTCCGTCTCCGAGGCGGAGCAGCAGGCGGCCCCGGCGTCCGCGGCCAGCCCGTTCGCCGACGTGGCGGCGCAGCTGGAGGAGATCGCCCGCACGCTGCGCGAGCGGCCGGACGAGCTGCTGGGCGGCAGCGCGTCCGACCCGCTGGCGCTGCTGGTGGCCGGCTACGTGATGGGCTACCGCGCCCGCGGCGGCCGCTGACGGCATTGACCTGAGAAAAGTCCCGGCTGGCGAGCGCGCCAGCCGGGGCTTTTCCGTTGCGGAGATCCGCGACCAGCGACTGAAGTCGCCGCAACGACTACGCGCTGTCCGCCTTCGCGGAC
>DATAAG010000348.1:0-3504 GCA_036260235.1 Longimicrobium sp. | reverse complement strand
GCGGTGGAGGGTCGAGTGCGGGGGCAAGCGCTCCCGGCTGCGCCGGGAGGCCCTCTCCCCCGCCGCCTGCGCCGCTCGTTCCTCGCGACGCGGCGGCGACCCCTCCCCCAACTTCGGGGGTGGGGTGGTAAAGCGGGATTCGGTGCGCGCGGAAACTGTCGTGCGTCCCGCGAGCGCCCCTCCCCGCCCTCCCCATAACTGCGTTCCGCGACGGGAGCGAATGATGCCCCTTGCGAATCTAAACCGGGAATTGCCGCGCCCGCGCCGGAGCGACTGAAGTCGCCGCTGGAACTTCGCAAAGTCCGCCTGCGCGGACTGCAGGGGCGAGGGCCGGGCGCGCGGCTGGCTCTCAGGAGGGGTGAGCCGCCTTCCCTCGGAATGACAGGCTGATCGTGGAAGGTGTGTCTCCTCCTCTCCGCGAGGAACGAGCGGGGAGGGGGCCGGGGGGAGGGGCCCACCCGGCGCGCGGCAGGATGTGTGTTCGAGGGCAGTTCAGTTTCGCACTCACGCACTCACGCACTCACGCACTCACGCACTCACGCACTCCGCCATGACCCTCGCCTGGATCGACTGGCTGATCATCGCCGGCTACTTCGCGCTCTCCGCGGCCATCGGGCTGGCGTACGCGCGGCGCGCGGGACGGAGCGTGTCGGAGTTCTTCGTCTCCGGGCGGTCCGTGCCCTGGTGGCTGGCGGGGACGTCCATGGTCGCCACCACCTTCGCGGCCGACACGCCGCTGGCCGTCACCGGGATGGTGGCCAGCAACGGCATCGCGGGGAACTGGCTGTGGTGGAACATGGTGATGAGCGGGATGCTGACCGTGTTCTTCTACGCCCGCCTCTGGCGCCGCGCCGAGGTCATCACCGACGTGGAGTTCACCGAGATCCGCTACAGCGGCCAGCCAGCGGCGCTGCTGCGCGGATTTCGCGCGCTCTACATGGCGCTCCCCATCAACCTGATCGTCATCGGGTGGGTGAACCTGGCCATGCTCACCATCCTCTCGGTGACGCTGGGAATCGATCCCGTCGTGGCGCTGGCGGCCATGTTCGTCGTCACCATGCTGTACTCCACCCTCTCGGGGCTGTGGGGCGTGCTGGTGACGGACTTCGTGCAGTTCGGCATCGCCATGGGCGGCAGCATCGTGCTGGCGGTGTTCGCGGTGCGCGAGGTGGGCGGGATCGACGGGCTGATGCGGCGCCTGCCGGAGCACTACGGCAGCACCGAGGCCGCGCTCTCCTTCTTCCCCGCCCAGGGCGCGGCGTGGATGCCGGCGACGGCGTTCCTGGCGTACCTGGCGGTGCAGTGGTGGGCGACGTCGTACCCGGGGGCCGAGCCGGGGGGCGGCGGCTACATCGCGCAGCGCATCTTCAGCGCGCGCACGGAGCGCGACGGGCTGCTCGCCACCCTCTGGTTCAACGTGGCCCACTACGCGGTGCGCCCCTGGCCGTGGATCCTGACGGCGCTGGCGGTGGTGGTCATCTATCCCGACCTGGAGAATCCCGCGACGGGCTACGTGCGGGCGGTGGTGGACCTGCTGCCCCCGGGGTTCCGCGGGCTGCTGATCGCGAGCTTCGCGGCCGCGTACATGTCCACCATTTCCACGCAGCTCAACTGGGGCGCGTCGTACCTGGTGAACGACCTCTACCTGCGCTTCGTCAATCCGGACGCGGACGAGCGGCGGGTGGTGCGGCTCTCACGCATCGCCACCTCCGTCATCTTTCTCCTCTCCGCGGGCGTGACGTACGTGCTGCACCAGGCGGGGTCGATCGAGGGGGCGTGGCGGATCATCATTGCGTTGGGGGCGGGGACGGGGCTGGTGTACATCCTTCGCTGGTACTGGTGGCGCATCAACGCCTGGTCGGAGATCAGCGCCATGGCTACGGCGCTGCTCGCCTTCACCGCGCTCACCGGGCTGGGCGTGTACGACCCCGTGGACCCGCTGGAGGGCACCTACCTGATGCTGGTGACGACGGCGGTCACCACCGTGGTGTGGGTGACGGTGACGTACCTGACGGCACCCACGGACGACGCCGTGCTGGTGGCGTTCTACCGGCAGGTGCGTCCCGGCGGGCGGGGGTGGGCGCGGGTGGCGCGCGCGGCCGGGCTGGCGCCGGAGCCGATCGCCGGTGGCGCGCTGAGCTGGGTGAACTGGCTGGCGGGGGTGGTGAGCGTGTACGCCACGCTCTTCGGCGTGGGGCGGCTGATCTTCGGGGGATGGGTGGAGGCGGCGGCCTGGCTGGCGCTTGCGGCGGCTTCGTTCGCGCTCATCGCCCGCAACCTGTCGCGCGACGCGCCGGAGCCGCCGCCCGCTCCGGTCGCCACCGACACTCCCGAGGAGGCGTTGACGGTGGGGTGAGGGAGCGCACGGGCGCGCCGCCTCCCTCACGCGAATGAGGCGATTGCGGGCCTGATCGGGTGACGTGGATCCGATCACGAAACATCGTGCAGTCCGCTTCCAGGAGCGAATGATGCCGATTGCCGATTGGGTCAGGGCAATCGTGCAGTCCGCCTCCGGGAGCGAATGAATTCGCCGCTGGAAAATCGCGAAGTCCGCCTGCGCGGACTGTGGCCGCGGGGTCCTCGGCACGAGGGCCAGCGATCAGCGGGGCGAGAGTAGATTCTTCGGTCGGCGCGGCGCCTCCGTCGGAGTGACAGGTGTGCCGTTCTGCAGTTGAAGCCCCGCACGGGGCCGCGTAGCGGCCGGGGCGGGGCTTATGGCCGTCCCAGCCGCGGGCTTTAGCCCGCGGGGAAAGGGGGCACGCGACGAATCCGTCCTTCCCGCGTTTCTTGCGCGCGGTACTGCGGGTCGTTGTACATCTTGAACTGGCGGTAGACCTTCGGCACCACGCGGCCGGATGCGATGTCGGCCAGCAGGGTGGTCAGCTCCTCCGCCAGGTCGTCGCGCTGCTGGCGCAGCACGTCTACCCGCTCCAGGCAGCGCGCGCGGAAGCCGGCATCCACGTCGGAGCGATCCGCCTGCTCCTGCATGTGGTAGATCTTCAGTTCCACGATGCTCAGCTTGTCGGCCAGTGAGCCGACCGTCTCAGCCACCGGTTCCTCCGCCGCGCGCGTCGCGCACCGCCTGCATCACCGCCTCGTCGATGCGCTCGATGAGGTCGTTGCGCCGCTGGTTCAGTTTGTCGACGGCGCGCTTGGCGGCGGCCACCTGGTGGTCGTCGTCGGAGCGCGCCCTGTCCTCCTCGTGCCACAGCTCCACGTTGGTCTGGGCCAGGCGCGCGATCAGTGTGCCGATGCTCTCGTTCATCCGCGTCTCACGGGTCCGTTGCAGGGGGCGCGAATGTACGCGCCGTGCCGGCCCGCCGCCACCCGCGGGCCCCTCCCCCCGGCCCCCTCCCCGCTCGTTCCTCGCGGAGGGGGGGAGAACGGCAACTGCGAACGGCGTCGCGCTTCGCGCGGACCCCTCACCCCCGACCCCTCTCCCGCAAACTGCGCGGGAGAGGGGAGAACCCCAATCCCACAACGATTTGTCACCCTGAGGGAGGC